>JBBJOH010000222.1:0-3069 GCA_037720995.1 Thermoleophilaceae bacterium | reverse complement strand
CTCTACAGCATCGAGGCGCCGATGGAGCAGGCGGTGCAGCTCACCGCGGTGCTGCGCGACGCGGGCCGGGCGATGTCCGCCGCCCTCGCCCAGCTGGACAGCATGCCGGCCATGGCCCCGCACCTGGCCGAGGTGGACCGGCTCGAGGACGAGGGCGACAGGATCAGCCGCGAGGCGCTGGTGGCGCTCTTCGCCGGCGGGATCGACCCGATGGTCGTGATCAGGTGGAAGGACGTGTTCGAGCGCCTGGAGCAGGCCATCGACGCGTGCGAGCGGGTGGCCCACGTGCTCGAGGGCATCGCCGTCAAGCACGGATCCCCATGACGAATCCGGCATCCCTGCCGGGGTTCGTGAACGGCCCCATGACGAACCCGGCACCCCTGCCGGAGTCGTGAACGGCCCCATGACGGACCCGGGCTTCCTGCCAGCGTCGTCAGCCTAGGATGCTCGCGGCATCCCCGCTGTGACCTTCGGCTGCATCGACATCGGCAGCAACACCACGCGCCTCCTGGTGGCGGAGGTCGACGACGGTCGCCTGCGAGAGGTCCTGAGCCGGCGAGTGTTCACCCGGATCGGCGCCAGCGTCTCGGCCTCGGGTGAGATTCCGCCCGAGAAGGTAGCCGAGACCACCGAGGCGACGAAGGCGCTGGCGGACGAGGCACGCGAGCTTGGCGCCTCGCAGATCGGGGTGGTGGGCACAGCCGCGGTCCGCCACGCCTCCAACCGGGAGCAGCTGGAGCGGTCCGTGCTCGTGACGACCGGCTTGCGGCTTCGTGTGCTCAGCGGAACGGAGGAGGCCGAGCTGTCCTTTGCCGGGGCATGCCACGCCCTGGAGCACGTGCGCGGCCGCCTCGCGGTGGTCGATGTAGGAGGCGGCTCGACCGAGATCGCCGTGGGCCAGGCGCACCGGGCGCCGGAGTGGTCCGAGTCGCTGCGCGTGGGGTCGAGCCTGCTGTGCGAGCGCCACCTGCACTCCGACCCCCCCGCCGCGCGGGAGATCGACGCCGCATGCGCCGAGGTCTACGAGCTGCTGGCGGGCGTGGAACCGCCGGCCGCCGACTCCGCCGTGGCCGTGGGTGGGACGGCTACCTCGCTCACCGGTCTCGTGGGAGGCCGTCTGACCCAGGAGAGCCTGAGGTCCGGGCTGGCGAGGCTGTGCACGCTGTCCGCGCAACAGACGGCGCGGGAGCTCGTGCTTCCGCTCGAGCGCGCCCGGCTGCTGCCCGGGGGCATCGCCGTCCTGGCCGGGATCGCAGCGTGGCTGGGGTGTGCCCTGCAGATCGTTAGTGGCGGGGTACGTGAGGGCACGGTGCTGCAGATGGCCGGCGCAGGCGCCTGAATGGCCAAGGCCCGCCGCATTCCCGGACTGGCGCCGGACACCCGCTTCGGCGACGCGGCGGCGACCGCGGTGAGCACCCGCGGCGGCGAGGTGTTCGAGTTCGCCGATGCCGCCCTGGACCTGTCGGACATCGAGGGCGTGCACGCGATGCGGGTGGCCACCCGGCGCCTGCGTGCGGCGCTCGAGGTCTTCGCCCCCTGCTTTCCCGCCAAGGAGCACCGTACGCTGCTGAAGGAGGTCAAGGACCTGGCCGATGCCCTCGGTGAGCGACGCGATCCCGACGTGGCCATCGAGGAGCTGGAGGGGGTGGCCGCCGCCCTGGCGCTGCCCGACCGCCCGGGCGTGGCCGGGCTGGTCGCCGAGCTGCGCACCGAGCAGGAGACCGCTCACCGGGCGGTGGAGGCGGCGGTGGCACACATACGAGAGGCTCGACTGGGTGAGCGCCTCCAGGCGCTGGCCGAGGAGGCACGGGCGTGAAGGCGCGCAAGGTCAAGGGCCTGGACCCCGACGGCTCGTTCGCCGACAACGCGCGCCGGATCGCGGCGGTGCGCCTGGCCGAGCTGTGCGACCTCGCGCCCAGGGCGCTCGACCCGGCCAAGCCCAAGAAGCTGCACGACATGCGCATCGCCGCCAAGCGGCTGCGCTACGTGCTGGAGATCTCCCGACCCGCGCTGGGGCCGGGCGCAGGCGAGGGCGTGCGCACGGCCAAGGCCCTGCAGGAGCTGCTCGGCGACATCCACGACTGCGACGAGATGCTGCCGCGCGTGCGCCGGCAGGCAAATGACCTCCGCGCAGCGGACGCGGAGGACCTGGTGCTGCGCGCCGGTCCCAAAGCCCGCAACGTCGAACCCGCGCTGGCCTCCACCGCCGCCCACCTCGATCGCTACCGCGGGCTGGAGGCGCTGGCCCTGCACCTGTCCGCGCGGCGAGAGGTCCTGTTCAACCGGTTCACCCGCGAGTGGGCCCGCCTGGAGGCCCGCGACTTCGCAGCCGCGCTGCTGGCCTCGATCAGCGAGCCCGAGCCAGCGACGACAGCTCCGACGGCCCCAGCAGGACCTTGAGCTCGCCCCGGTCCTCCCCCGCCACTCCGCCCTTCTGCATCCGCACCTGGGCTCCGGTCAGCCGGTTCACGATCAGGGAGAGGTCGGGGTCGTGCCCCACCACCAGCACGTGCTCGCCTCGGCCCTCGACCACCTCCCGGGGCTCGAACGGGCCGCCCTCGAGCCGCCGATCCTCCGCGGGCTCGA
The DNA here is from genome assembly GCA_037720995.1 of Thermoleophilaceae bacterium. Taxonomy (GTDB): domain Bacteria; phylum Actinomycetota; class Thermoleophilia; order Solirubrobacterales; family Thermoleophilaceae; genus JAAYBF01. The sequence continues at coordinate 483 of JBBJOH010000222.1, read as the reverse complement.
CCCCCAGCGCCCGGCAGGCCAGCGCGGCCGTGTCGCGTGCGCGAAGCTTGGGGCTCGTGACGCACGCGTCGATCGGCACATCCATGTTGGCCAGCGCCCGCCCGGCGGCTGCCGCCTGCTCGCGCCCCCGCTCGGTGAGCGGCCTCTCGGCGTCCGGCGAGCCGTCCTCGGCCTCCGCGTGGCGCAAAAACCAGATCACGAGCCGCCAACATAGAGGAGGGACGCCATGGAGGTGACCCAGACGACAGATGTAAAAGGTCAGCCCGACCTGGACTCCTCCACCCTCTACGCCAACCGCGAGCTGTCCTGGCTCGACTTCAACGAACGCGTGCTCGAGCTGGCCGAGGACGAGGCCACGCCGTTGATGGAGCAGCTCAAGTTCCTGGCGATCTACTCGTCCAACCTGGATGAGTTCGAGATGGTCCGGGTGGCCGGCCTGCACGACCAGGTGGACGCGGGCATCGACGTGCGCAAGGCCGACGG
>JBBJOH010000221.1:0-3101 GCA_037720995.1 Thermoleophilaceae bacterium | reverse complement strand
AACCGGCGACCTCTTCGGTGCAAGCGAAGCGCTCTTCCAGCTGAGCTATGGCCCCTCGGCCCGCAATGGTGGCACGGCTAACCCGTTTTCGACCGAAACCCCAGATCCAGCAGCTTCTTCGCGTGGACCAGGGGGTTCGGCGAGTTCAGCAGCACCACCCCGAGTGTTCTTCCGTTGCGGCGCGCCACCCCGACGAAGCAGCGCCCGGCGTCGCCGGTGTAGCCGGTCTTCAGGCCGATCGCCCCGCGGTAGCCGGCCCGGATCAGCGGGTTGTGGCCGTACAGGTAGAGCTTGCCGCCCTCGATCGGGAAGCGGAGGGAGGCCTGCTTTCGGCGCACGATGCTGGTTATGCGGGGGTTGCGCATGGCCAGGCGCGAGAGCACCGCGAGGTCGGCGGCGCAGGAGCGGTTGCCCTTCTCCAGGCCGTGGGGCGAGGCAAACCGGGTGCAGCGCAGTCCCCAGAGCCGCGCCTTCTCGTTCATCAGCGCCACGAAGCGCTTCCGCGTGCCGGAGATGTGGTCGGCCAGCGCAATCGCGGCGTCGTTGCCCGACACCAGCAGCAGTCCGTTGAGCAGCGCCTCGAGCCGGACGCGCTTTCCCTTGGGCAGCACCCCGACCCCCGACCCCTGGTAGCGGAGGGCGTCGCCTGTGATCCTCACCCTCTCGTCCGGCCCGGTCTCCTCGACCACGGCCAGCGCGGTCATGATCTTGGTCAGGCTGGCGATCGAGAGCACGCGCTCGGGCTGGTGCCGAAAGAGCACCCGGCCGTCGTCCACGTCGAACACCAGGGCCGCTCGCGGCGCCTTGGCGAAGCGCAGGTTGAAGGCGTTGCCTCCGGTCAGGCGGACGGGCGCGGGCGAGCGGGGCGCCAGCGAGCCCCCGGCTTCGTCCAGGCTCGGCGTGTCCACCACCTCGCGGCTGGCGCCCGGGCCGTCGTCTGAACGGACCACGTACACGTAGCCCCCGGCGGCTGTCGCGATGGGCACGACCAGCAGCAGTAGGGCCAGCAGGAGTGGTCCGACCCGCCGCCGTCGCCGGCCTCCGTGCAGCAGCTCGCTCACTCCTCGGGCGGGTGGATGAGAGCGCCGACCACGCCGAAGGAGAACGTCGCCAGTATCACGAGCGATACCAGCACCAGGATGTCGAAGCCGTCGCGGATGATCACGTTGATGGTCAGAAAGGCCAGCAGGCCGATCAGCGCCAGAGTAGCTCCGAGCGCGGCGGCGCGCCCCGCCATCAGTAGACGGGGGCGCGGTGGGCGCGTTCGTAGTCCTCGTGCACCCGGTCGGCGAACAGCTTGATCGCCACCAGGCCGAAGAGGAATCCCCCTATGTGGGCGAAGTAGGCCACGCCGCCGGCCCCATCGATGGGTTGGCTCAGGTCGGCCGCGCCGTTCACGGCCTGCAGGACGAACCAGCCCCCGAGCACGAGCAGCGCGGGCAACTCGATGATCGTGAAGAAGATGACGATGAACAACAGGGTGACGACCCGCGCGCGTGGATAGAGCAGGGCGTAGCCGCCCAGGACCGCGGCCACCGCCCCGCTGGCCCCGATCGTGGGCACCGCCGATCCAGGGTCGACCAGCGCCTGCAGGCCCACGGCGGCCACCCCCCCGAGGAGGTAGAAGAGCACGAAGCGCAGCCGCCCCATCGAGTCCTCGATGTTGTTGCCGAATATCCACAGGAACAGCATGTTGCCGGCGATGTGCAGCAGCCCGCCGTGCATGAACATGGCGGTCAGGACCGTCAGCCACGTCGGCGGCTGGGAGTCCGTCTCGCCGCTCACACCGGCCTGGCCCTCGCACGCGATCCGCCCGCCCGCCTGCTCGCAGTGCTTGCCCGGGTGGGTCAGCTCGTAGGGGATCGCCCCGTACTCGACGGTGTTGGCGTTCGCGTCGGTCTCGCTGGCGGTGAAGGCACCCTGGAACCCGAAGAACATGAACACGTTGGCCACGATCAGCAGCACCGTGACGATCGGGAACCGGCGCGTGGGGATGTCGTCCTTGAGGGGGAACACGGGGCGGGCGTGCGGCGAATGATGGCGTGGACGTTCAGCGAACGTCGAGATACTCGGTCGTGCGGGCGAAGTGAAAGCCCGGGCGCGGCCCGCCCAGGAACGCATAGACGCGGTCGCCCGACGAGACCCCTCCCAGCCCGTGGCGCGGCGTGCGCATATTCGGCAGCCTGCTCCAGCGCCGCCTGGTCGGGTCGTAGAGCTCGACCTCGGGGATGGTCCTGCCGGACGCGAAGTCCTCTCCTCCGAACACGACCACCCGGCCCCTGCTGAGTGCGACCGAGGCGATGCCGCCCCGCGCTCGGCGAAGGGACGGCAGCCGCTGCCAGCGCCCAGAGCGGGGGTCATAGCGCTCGGCCACCGCCATGTTCTGCTCCGGGTCGTCGCGCCCGGCGAGCACGTAGAGCAGGCCACCGGCGGCCACGCCGCTGGTGTGGTTACGCGGCGGGCCCGGAAACGAGGGAGCCCGCCGCCACCGGCGGCGGGCGAAGTCGTAGGCCTCCACCGAGCGCAGCGAGCCGGCGGCGTTGCCGCCACCCGCCGCGTACAGCCGTCCCTTCAGGACGGCCGCGGCGTGGGCCGCCCGGGGCGTGGGCGAGTCCGGCAGTCGCCGCCACCGGTTCGCGGGCGGGTCATAGGACCACAGGCGCCTGGTGGCGGTGCTGCGTGCGCGGCGCTCGGTGTAGCCGCCGTGCACGTACAGCCGCCCGCCGCGGGCGACGGCCACGGCATGGTTGACCGCCACCGGGATCGGCCGCAGTCGCTTCCAGCGGTTGGCCCGGATGTCGTAGCGCTCCATCGCCCCGGTGGTCTTGCCCGACCGCTTCTCGAAACCGCCGACCACGTAGACGTAGCGACCGATCCGCGCCGCCGAGACCTCGGTTCGCTCCAGCCCGGCGGGCGCGACCGGGGTCCACGCGCGGGTGGCCCCGCTTTCGCCGCCGCTCGCCAGTGCCACGGCCGCGATGCCCGCGCCGCCCAGCGCGACCAGCGCCGCGATCAGCGGACGCGAGGCCATGGGCACGAGTCAGCCGGCGCGTGCAGGACCGGTGGCGATGCCGGCCCCTTCTGTGGCATCCGTTCTACGA
>JBBJOH010000220.1:0-3109 GCA_037720995.1 Thermoleophilaceae bacterium | reverse complement strand
CGCTGATCGGCGCCCACCTCTACCTCGTGGCCAAGCTGGGCACCACCGCCCCGCCCTGGCTGAAGGCAGAGAAGAAGGACCTCAACAGGGAAGAGATCTGAGTGAACGCGCACGAGCGGGAGGAGTACCTGCGCGAGTACTCGATCCTCAAGGGCCAGGGCAAGCCGTTCTTCCCGTACGCGGTGGCCAAGGACGGCGCCATGGCGGCGATCGTGCTGGCGGTCATCATCCTCATGGCGGTGCTGTTCGGCGCGGAGATAGGGCCTAAGGCCGACCCGACCACGACCACCTACTCCCCCCGCCCCGAGTGGTACTTCTTCTTCCTGTTCGAGCTGCTGCGGGTGGTCAAGCCGCCGGCGCTGGTCTTCATGGCCACCCTCGGCATCCCGGGCATCTGCCTCATGCTGCTCATGTTGCTCCCGTTCTACGATCGGGGGCCCGAGCGCCATCCGATGCGCCGCCCGGTGGCGATGGTGGCCGCGGTGGCCACGGTGGTGGCGATGGTCTATCTCACCTTCATGGGTGCGGTGTCCGGACCGCCGAGCGCGATCGACGTCAAGGTGGCCCATCGCTACGAGCCGGGCAAGGAGGTCGCGGCGGCCAACGGCTGCCTGGGCTGTCACAAGATCGGCGAGAACGGCAACACGATCGGCCCGAACCTGACCGAGATCGGCGACCGCCTGGGCAAGGACGCGATCGCCCGCACGCTGATCAACCCGACCAAGCCGATGCCCTCCTACGCCAAGCTGCAGGGGGAGGAGCCCAAGCAGTTCGACGAGCTCGTCGCGTTCATCGCGTCCCTGCGCAGGGAGTTGCCCGAGGACACGCCGCCCGAGAACACGCCGCCCGAGCCCGCCACGTCGAAGTAGCCGATGAGCCGGGCCGATGCCGTCGACGCGGGCGGTGTTGGGCCCGGTGCCGCCGACGGCGGCATCCCTGGCGCGTCGGTAGGTCCTCCCGCCCCGGGGACGCTGCCCGAGCCCCAGGTGCGGGCGATGTTCGACCGCATCGCCGGCACCTATGACCGGATGAACTCGGTCATGACCGCGGGCATGCACCACGCCTGGCGCGCCCGCGCCGCAGACCTGGCCCGGGTGGGCCCCGGAGACCCGGTGCTCGACGTGGCCACCGGCACCGGCGACCTGGCGGTCGAGCTGAGCCGCCGCGTGGGCCCCGAGGGGCGCGTGGTGGGGATGGACTTCTCCGAGAGCATGCTCGAGCTCGCGCGCGCGAAGGCACCGCAGCTCACCTTCGAGCGCGGCAACGCCCAGGATCTGTCCTACGCCGACGACGAGTTCGCGGCGGCCACCGTCGGCTTCGGTGCCCGCAACTTCGGAGACCTGTCCGCGGGCCTGGCCGAGATGGCCCGCGTGGTGCGGCCGGGGGGCCACGTCGTGGTGCTCGAGATCACCACTCCCGAGAAGCCCCCTCTGTCGTGGTTCTTTCGCATGTGGTTCGACCGCGTGGTGCCGGGGCTGGGCAAGCTGGCCGGGGACTCCGACGCCTACGCCTACCTGCCCAGCTCCGTCCGTCGCTTTCCCGGCCCGCGCGGTCTCGGAGCCGAGCTGGCCGCGGTCGGCCTTCTCGACGTGGGCTGGGTGCTCACCGGCGGCGGGATCATCGCGCTGCACCACGGCGCGGTCGCGCCCGGGTCGTGAGCACCACGCCGGCCACGCTCACGTCGGTGCTCGACGCGGGTGGGCCCCTGCTCTCGCGTGCCCTGCAGCGCACCGAGGCGCGCCTGGCCGAGATCGCCCACGGACACGGCGAGGTCCTGGGGCGCCACGCCGCGGGCACGCTCGCCGCCGGGGGAAAGCGCCTGCGCCCGGTGCTGGTGGCGCTGTGCGGAGGCGAGGGGGACGCCCTCACCTCGGCCTCGGTGGCCGTGGAGCTGCTCCACATGGCCACCCTGGTTCACGACGACGTATTGGACGGCGCGCGGCTGCGCCGGGGCGTCCCCACCGTGTACGCCGTCTCAGGACGCGGCGCGGCCACCTCCACCGGCGACCTGCTCTTCTCGCGGGCCTTCGCGGAGCTGGCCTCGACCCGCAGCCCGGACGCTGTCGAGGCCCTGTCCTGCGCCTCCTCGGCACTGGCCAGGGGCGAGCTGATGCAGCGCGCCGACGCCTGGTCCTCGTCCGTCGCCCCGGAGCGCTACCTGGAGCGCTGCGAGCTCAAGACGGCAAGCCTGTTCGCCGCCGCCTGCCGCCTCGGGGCCCTGCTGGGCGACGCCCCCGACGCTCCCGACGCCCTGGCGCGCTTCGGCGGCCGGATAGGGCTCGCCTTCCAGATCCTCGATGACGTGCTCGACGTCTCGGGTCCCGCCGAGCGGACCGGCAAGCACCGTGGCGCCGACCTGCTGGACGGAACGGTCACGCTGCCGCTGATCGTGGCTCGGGGCCGCGACCCCGAGCTGGCCAGGATGGACCTGGGCGCCGTGGTCACAGGCCCGGCCCAGGCCGACGCGGTTTGCGACCGGATAGCCAAGACCGGGGCCCTGGGGGAGGCACGCGAGCAGGCGCTGGGCTACGTGGCCGAGGCCAAGGCGGCGCTGAACGGCATCGAGTTGCCCCCACCGCGGCTGCATGCGCTCGAGCTGGTCGCCGACGGCGTGGTCGAGCGCTACGCCTGACCCGCGATCCCGCGAACCGGGTCGTCAGAAGTCTTCAGCCAGGATTGCGCCGGCGCGCAGCGCCGCCCCGAAGCGCTCCATCTCCTCGGCCATGTTGGCCCGGAGCAGACGGCGGTAGTCGGCCTCGAGCGCCTCGGCGCCCGCGTCCAGCTTCTCGTCGAAGGCCTCCACCGCTGCCTGGGCGAAGACGTCCTCGCGGATCTCCTCGCACTCCGGGCAGCGGATGGCGACCGACCAACTGTCGGCGCTCGCCTCCTCCCACGCGATCGGGTAGGCCAGCGTCGAGGCGCAGCGGACGCAGACGTGCAGGTCGGCCGCAGGCTCGGCCACCGGCAGCCCGCGCGGGACGGCCTGGCTGTCGTCCTCTGCGAAGTACACGACCTCGATCGTCTTCCCGCTGGGCAGCAGCACGCGCTTGACGTGGTGATCGCTCGGGCCGGTATGGGGCTCCATGGGAGCGGTATCGGCACGCGCGGG
>JBBJOH010000013.1:0-11728 GCA_037720995.1 Thermoleophilaceae bacterium | reverse complement strand
CGATCAAGCAGGTGGCCTCCGGTCGCTTCGGCGTGACCACGGACTACCTGGTCAACGCCGACCAGCTCCAGATCAAGGTCGCCCAGGGGGCCAAGCCGGGCGAGGGCGGCCAGCTGCCCGGGCACAAGATCACGGCCGAGATCGGCCGGCTGCGCCACTCGACCCCCGGCGTGGAGCTGATCTCGCCGCCGCCGCATCACGACATCTACTCGATCGAGGACCTCAAGCAGCTGATCTATGACCTGCGCTGCGCCAACCCGCGCGCATCGGTGTCGGTCAAGCTGGCCGCCGAGGTCGGAGTGGGCACGGTCGCCGCGGGCGTGGTCAAGGCCAACGCCGACCACATCGTGATCGCCGGCCACGACGGCGGCACCGGCGCCGCCGCGCTGTCCTCGATCCACTCCGCCGGCGTGCCGTGGGAGATCGGCCTGGCCGAGGCCCAGCAGACGCTGATCCGCAACGACCTGCGCTCGCGCGTGATGCTCCAGGCCGACGGTCAGATGCGCACGGGCCGCGATGTGGTCGTGGCGGCGCTGCTGGGCGCGGACGAGGTCGGGTTCTCCACCGCCCCGCTGGTGGCCGCGGGCTGCGTGATGATGCGCGTCTGTCACCTGAACACCTGCCCGGTGGGAATCGCGACCCAGGATCCCGAGCTGCGCAAGCGCTTCGCAGGCCGCCCCGAGCACGTGGTGCGCTACCTGCTGGCGGTGGCCGAGGAGGTCCGCCAGCTGATGGCCGGCCTGGGCTTCACCCGCTACGAGGACATGGTCGGTCGCGTGGAGCTGCTGGAGACCGAGGACGCCCTGGACCACTGGAAGGCCGAGGGCGTGGATCTGTCGGAGATCCTCAGCTTCCCCGACGGGGCGGGCGACCGCCCGCGCCGGCACGAGGATCCGCCCACGCCGGTGCTGGACAACTCGGTGGACCACCTCCAGCTGCTGCCGGCCGCGGTCCACGCCATCCAGAGCGACGAGCCGGTGCGCCTAAGCCGCAGCATCGCCAACGTGGACCGCACGGTCGGCGGCCTTCTGTCCGGCGAGATCGTGCGCCGGCGCGGTCCCGAGGGCCTGCCGGAGGGCACCATCGACGTGGTGTTCGAGGGCTCGGCGGGCCAGAGCTTCGCGGCCTGGCTGGCCCCCGGGGTGACGCTGACCGTGGAGGGCACGGTGAACGACTACGCCGGCAAGGGCCTGTCGGGCGGCGTGATGGCCGTGCGTCCGTCACGCGAGAGCCACTTCGATCCCGATGAGAACGTGATCGCCGGCAACGTGGCCCTGTACGGCGCCACCAGCGGCCGCGCCTTCTTCCGCGGGCTGGCCGGTGAGCGCTTCGCCGTGCGCAACTCCGGCGCCCGCGCGGTGGTCGAAGGCGTCGGAGACCACGGCTGCGAGTACATGACCGGCGGCCGCGTTGTGGTGCTCGGTCCCACCGGGGTCAACTTCGCCGCGGGCATGAGTGGCGGCATCGCCTGGGTCCTCGACGACAATGGCCTGTTCGGCGGTCGCTGCAACCAGGAGATGGTCGATCTCGAGCCCCCGGCGTCCGAGGACGCCACCGACCTGCGCGACCTGCTGGCCGAGCATCATGCCCGCACGGGGTCCACGCACGCCAAGCAGCTCCTGGACGACGAGGGGTCGTGGGCCACTCGCCTGGTGCGGGTCATGCCGCGCGACTACCGGGCCGCGATGGAGCGGGCGGCCAAGGATCAGCACCGAGCCCAGGGAGCGGCCGCCTGATGGCCGACCCGCGTGGCTTCCTGGAAGTCCACCGCGTGCCGATGCCCGAGCGCGATCCGGCCGAGCGCGTACACGACTCGCACGAGATCTTCGGGGTGCTGCCCGAGCCCGAGTTGCGCGAGCAGGGCCGCCGGTGCATGGACTGCGGCGTTCCCTTCTGCAACAACGGCTGCCCGCTGGGCAACCTGATCCCCGACTGGAACGATCTGGTGCGCCAGGGCCGCTGGCGAGAGGCGATCGACCAGCTGCACGCCACCAACAACTTTCCCGAGTTCACGGGCCTGGTCTGTCCCGCCCCGTGCGAGTCGGCCTGCGTGCTGGACATCTCCGGCGACCCCGTGATGATCAAGCAGATCGAGTACTCGATCATCGAGCGCGCGTTCGCCGAGGGCTGGGTGGTTCCCCGGCCGCCACAGGAGCGCACCGGCCAGACGGTCGCGGTCGTGGGCTCCGGTCCCTCGGGGCTGGCCGCCGCCGCCGAGCTGAACGCGGTCGGCCACGCCGTCACCGTCTACGAGCGCGACGAGGGCCCGGGCGGGCTCATGCGCTTCGGCGTTCCGGACGCCAAGCTGGAGAAATGGATCATCGACCGCCGCGTGAAGGTGCTCGAGCAGGAGGGGATCGAGTTCCGCTACGGCGTGGAGGTCGGACGCGACGTGGACGCCGAGGCGCTGGCGGAGGAGCACGACGCCGTCGTGGTGTGCATCGGCTCGCGAGTGGAGCGTGAGCTGGGCATCCCCGGCTCCGACCTGGCCGGCGTGCACTTCGCGATGGGCTACCTCTACCAGCGCAACCGCGCGGTGGCCCGCGACGAGGGCCGCGACGCCCCCGTGCCCGACAAGGAGATCACGGCCGCGGGAAGGCGGGTCGTGGTGATCGGGGGCGGCGACACCGGCATGGACTGCCTCTCCAGCGCCAACCGCGAGGGCGCCGTGAGCGCCCTGATGCTCGACGTGTACCGGCCGCTGCCCGACTCAGGGCGCTACGCGGAGAGCCCGTGGCCCGAGGCGCCGCGCCGGACCTCGACCACCTACGCGCTCGACGAGGGCGGCGAAAGGCGCTTCGGCTGCCAGATCACCGAGATCGAGGGCGAGGACGGCCGGGTGGTGCGTGTGCACGGGCGCCGGGTGGAGGGCGAGTCCTCGCGCGACCTCAAGCCGATACCGGGCTCCGAGTTCGTGGAGGATGCCGATCTGTGCCTGGTGGCGATCGGCTTCGAGCACCCCGAGCACGGCGACGTGGTTGCCGGACTCGGTGTGGACACCGACGCCCGCGGAAACGTGAGCGCTCCGCTGTTCGCCACCTCACGGGACGGCGTCTACGCCGCCGGTGACGCCCGCCTGGGTCAGTCGCTGATCGTCAACGCGATCGCCGACGGGCGGCGGGCCGCACGCATCATCGACCGCCGCCTGCGCGAGCCGGACGCCGCGGCCCAGCCGGCCATCGCCTGACCCGTCCCGTGGAGGGCCAGGAGGCATCGCCCGGGGAGCCGGTGGGCCAGAGCGAGGGCCCGCGGCTCGACGACTCGGTCGCCGCGTTTCGCGAGACCCTCCGGCGACGGGCGCTCGCTCTGCTCAGGGACAACCTCGGCAATGTCGAGTCGACCCCGCGGCGGCCGCTCGACCCCGGCCTGGTGCGCACCGAGGCCGACCAGGCGGTCGTGAACGTGACGGTGGCGTTTGAGACGCTGGCCGCGCTGGACCTGGTCACCGACGGCGACCGCGACCAGTTCTTCGAACGGCTGCGCGAGATCACCAGCACTTCCTACGCCCCCTTCGAGGGCACCCAGCTCGTGCGCACGGTGACCGCCCGGCCTCATCCCGAGGCGCCGGGCCTCGACCTACTCGGAGCGGAGCTCTACCAGGACGGCGTCGTGCTGCGCTGGGTGTTCGTGCAGCCGCGCGGCCGCGGGCCGGCCGCGGAGAGGGCGGGGCACCGGCCGCCGGAGTCGTTCACGCTCTGGGACGACGCGGGCACCGCCTACACGCCCCAGGGCGGAGGCTGGCTGGCCGGCGAGCACCTGCGTGGCGACACCGCCTTCGTGCCGGCGGCGCCGGCGAGCGCGAGCAGGCTCCACGTGGGGGCGGGCCCCCACCGCTTCGAGCTCGACCTGGGCTAAGGGACTGTCGGGGGCGCCGGGTCGGGCGGCTCTGGAGCAGGTTCGGGCGCTGTCGGAGCGGGGTCCGGTGCAGCGGGAGGAGCCGGCGCAGGGGCGGGCGGGGGAGCCGCGGCGGGAGGCGCCGTCGGAGCCGAGGCCGCGGTGGCCGGGGAGGCGTCCGACAGCCCTTCCTGGGCTGCGCGAACGGTTGGCGGATCGACATCGTCGGGGGTGTCGGCCCCGATTGGCTCCGTGGGAGCCGGGTCGACCTCCTCATCGCCGTTGCCGGCGCTTGGGGGCGCCTCGCCACCCTCGGAGGGCGACGACAGAGGACCGCTCTCACCGTCGCCGTTGTCGGCCTGAGGGTCCTGGCCCTGGTCCGGCCCCTGGCCGGTCTCGTCCTTCCCATCGTCGGAGCCGTCCTGCCGACCGGGCTGACCGTCGCCCTGCGAGGGGTGCGTGAGGCTCCGCAGGATGTCTGCCGGGCCCGGAGAGTCGTCGTCCTGGCCGTGGCGGCCGCCGCGGTCCTTGTGATCCTGACGGTCGTCGTCACCGTGCTCGGAGACGCCATCGTGGCGCCGGTCCCCGCGGCTGAGGCCGACGAGCGCTGCCGCCGGGACAGCGAAGCTCACAGGAGCAGCCCCCGGGGCCGTGGCTCCCCCTTCGTGCGGTTCGGAAGCCTCCCCCGACGCCGGGGCGGAAGCTGGGAGCACCGGGACCGAGTCAACATCCACCGGCGAGGAGGTAGGCCCGTCCGCCGCCGGCGAGTAGTAGGCGACCGCCGGGGAGTCAGCGGCCGAGGACGATGCGGCGTCGCCCTCCCGACCGGCAGGGTTCCCGGTCCGGGAGCCGAAGAGCCCGCCCGCGGGCGAGGAGGGCGTCTCGGCCATCGGGTCGGCGGATGCGGTCTTGCCGGGCGCCGAGCCGCCGTGCTCGGGGCGGACGTTGGCGCCTTCGTCGCCCGATCCGGCCGGCGCAGGCGAGATGACCGGCAACGAACCGGTCTTGCCGGCTATGGCCAGGCCCAGCAGGCCGGCGGCGAGCGTGGCGCCGACCGGGGCGGGCGAGAGCATCGGGATGCGGGCCAATCGCGCGGCCAGCGGATGCCTGACGGGGACGGGCTCCTCCACAGCGGGCTCGAAGGGAAGGGGCCTGACGCCGGCGGGCTTTATGTACGGACGGAGGGCGGCGACGGGGATGGCCTGCTGGGCCACCTCGCTCACGCTGAGGCGCCCCCCTCCCGCCCGGTAGCCGCGCGCGACGAGATCCATCGCTCGCTCGAACCGACCGAGGGCGAGCCCGTCTTCCCCGTCACCGGCGGCGCGCTCCCACGCGGCGTTGCACAAGTCCAGCAGGAGCTCGCTCGGAATGGCGGGATAGCTCTCCCGAGCGCGCGCGAAAGCGAGCGCACGCTGCAACTCGGGGTTGGCTAGCGGATTGATGTGGATTCCCATCCTTGGAGGCCTCTGGGTCGGAGTCTCGACAGTTGATCATCCCCACAGGTGGGAGCTGCGAAACCTCAGCGTGAGGGCCGGACTATGCGCACCCGCACGGAACCGCTCGTGCGCGCCGGCCCCACCAGTGCCTGACCCGGCGGCTCGTAGGGCACCAGCTCGGCCTTGACCGACCGGCGCACCCGCCGGATCTCTGCCTGCAGCTCCTCCTGGGCGCGCTCTGCGGCACGCTCGATGTTGGTCAGGCGGCGGCGCATGCGCGCGACCTCCTGCTCGAGCTGAAACACGCGCTCGACCCCGGCCAGGTTCATGCCGAGCTCGGTGGTGAGCGCCTGGATGCGACGCAGGCGCTCCACGTCCTCGTCGGAGTAGAGGCGGGTGTTCTTGGGCGAGCGCTTGGGCTGGATCAGCCCCCTTGCCTCATAGATGCGAAGCGTTTGGGGGTGCATGCCGGCCAGCTCGGCGGCCACCGAGATCATGTACACGCCCCGTTCGTGCCGTTCGTCGGGCATCAGTCGGCCCTCTGCCCGAGGATCCGCTCGCGCGGGTTCTCGTCCATGACCGCGGCCAGCTCGTCGACCACCTCGCGCTGCTCGCGCGAGAGCGAGCTCGGCACGTCGATGGTCAGGCGGTAGTGGATGTCGCCGCGACCGCGACCGTGAAGCTTGGGTGGGCCCTCGGCACGGAGGCGCTGCACGGTGCCGTGCTGGGTGCCGGGCGATACCCGGATGCGCTTGGACCCGTTGAGCGTCGGCACCTCGATGGTGGCGCCCCGGATGGCCTCGGGAATCGTGACCGGCACCTCCAGCTCGAGGTTGTCGCCCCTGCGCCTGAACAGCTTGGACTCGGCCACCCGAGTGATCACGTACAGGTCACCCTGGGGCCCGCCGCGGCGCCCGGCCTCGCCCTTGCCGGCCAGTCGCACGCGGCTGCCGTCGCGCACCCCGGCAGGGATGTTCACCTTGTAGCGCTTGACCTGGCGCGTGTAGCCGGCCCCGTGGCAGGTCGGGCAGGGGTCGGTGATCTCGGTTCCCGTGCCGCCGCACTTCTGACACGGCTGGGAGATGGAGAACAGGCCCTGGGACTCGGCCTCGACGCCTCGCCCTTGACAGCGGGAGCACACCTTCGGCGTGGTCCCGGGCTTGGCGCCGGTGCCGTGACAGGTCGGGCACGGAGCTGACAGCGGCACGCTGACCGACACCTGGGCTCCCTCCATGGCCTGGTCGAAGGAGATATGCACCTCTGTCTCGAGATCGCTGCCCCGCTCGGGGCGGGCGCCAGGCCCGCCGCGGGCCCCGCCGGCGCCCGCGAACAGGTCGGAGAGGATGTCGCTGATTCCACCGCCGAAGCCGCCCGGGGCCCCGGTGCGGAAGGAGCCGGGGTCAAAGCCGCCGCCGCCGAAGACGCCACCGCCGGAGTCGTACTGCCGCTTCTTCTCGGGGTCGGAGAGGATGGCGTAGGCGCCCTGGATCTCCTTGAAGCGCTCCTCGGCGGCCGTGTCACCCGGGTTGTGATCCGGGTGGTACTGACGCGCGAGCTTGCGGTAGGCCTTCTTGATCGTTTCGTCGGAGGCCTTGCGATCGACGCCCAGCGCCTCGTAGGGGTTCTTCACAGCGGGCATGAGCGGCTCCTAACCCGATACGACCACGCGAGCAGGACGAAGTACCGCCTCGCCGGCGCGGTAGCCCTTCTCCACCACGTCGAGCACGACGCCGGGATCCGTGCCCTCCTGGGCGCGGACCGTGAGGGCCTCGTGCTCGGCGGGGTCGAACCTCTCGCCCACGGGGTCGAACTGCTCGACGCCGCTTCGCGACAGCACGCCGATCAGCTCGGAGTGCACCAGCTTCACGCCGCCCGCCAAGTGGCCCTCCTCGGGGTTGGCCGAGGCCAGCGCCCGCTCGAGGTTGTCCACCACCGGGAGGAGCTCCTTGACTACCCCGCCGCGGGCCCTCTCGCCCGCCGCCGCGGTGTCGCGCGTGGCCCGCTTGCGGAAGTTCTCGAAGTCCGCCTGCGTGCGCTGAGCGAGACTCAGGTACTCCCCGCGCTCGCGCAGGGCGGTGTCCAGCTCGGACTCTGGCGCGGGCTCGGGCTCGCCCTCATCCTCACCCGCGGCCTCCTCGGCCTCGGCCGCGAGATCCTCGGGCCGCGCGACCGCGATCCTCCCGGTCTCCTCGCCCGGATCCGAGGAGGGCCGCTCCACCGGCTCTCCGGTGAGGGCATCGACGTCGGGCACGCCCTCACCGTGCCAATGCCCTTCGCCGGAGCGGGCCTCCTTGCCCCCTCCGGGATGCCCCCCGCCGGAGCGGGCATCCGTGCCCCCTCCGGAGGGAACGACCCGCTCGCTGCCCTGCCTCTGACCTTCGTCCTCGCGTGCCATCAGCGGCCCTGCTGGTCGTCCACCACTTCGGCGTCGACGACCTCTTCCTCGTCGGCGGATCCATCGCTCGCCGTGCCGTCGGCGCCGTTCTCGGCACCTGCCTGCTGCTGCGCGGCGGCGTTGGCGTACATGGCCTCCGACACCTTGTGGAAGGAGGTCTGCAGCGCCTCCGCCTTGGCGTTGATCTCGGCCGGATCCTCGGACTCCAGCGACCCGCGCACCTCGGCGATGGCCGCCGTGATCTCCTGCTTGGAGGACTCGTCCACGGAGTCGCCCAGCTCCTCGAGCTGCTTCTCGGCCTGGTACGCGGCGTTCTCCGCGTTGTTGCGCGCCTCCACCAGCTCGCGCTGGCGACGGTCGTCGTCGGCGTGGGTCTCGGCGTCCTTGACCATCCGCTCGACCTCGGCGTCCTCGAGACCGGAGCCCGCCTTGATCTCGATCTTCTGCTCCTTGCCCGTGCCCAGGTCCTTGGCGGACACGTTGAGGATGCCGTTGGCGTCGATGTCGAAGCCGACCTCGACCTGTGGGACGCCTCGCGGCGCCGGCGGAATGCCGGTGAGCTGGAACTTGCCGAGCGACTTGTTGTAGGTGGCCATCTCGCGCTCGCCCTGCAGCACGTGCACCTCGACGCTCGTCTGGTTGTCCTCCGCCGTGGAGAACACCTCCGACTTGCGCGTGGGGATGGTGGTGTTGCGTTCGATCAGCTTGGTCATCACGCCGCCCTTGGTCTCGATGCCCAGGGTCAGCGGGGTGATGTCAAGCAGCAGCACGTCCTTGACGTCGCCCGCCAGGACACCCGCCTGGATGGCGGCGCCCACGGCGACGACCTCGTCCGGGTTGACACCGCGATGCGGGTCCTTGCCGGTGAGCTGCTTGACCTTCTCCTGCACGGCCGGCATTCGCGTCATGCCGCCCACCATCACCACGTGGTCGATGGTCGCGCCGGAGTCCTTCAGGGCCTGCTTTGTCGGGCCTTCCACGCGCTTGAGCAGTTCCC
Organism: Thermoleophilaceae bacterium; assembly: GCA_037720995.1. Lineage (GTDB taxonomy): Bacteria > Actinomycetota > Thermoleophilia > Solirubrobacterales > Thermoleophilaceae > JAAYBF01. The sequence goes on along the minus strand of JBBJOH010000013.1, from coordinate 3,066 downwards.
CGACCAGCTCGTTGAGCTTCGCGCGGGTCAGTCGCTGGTTCAGGTGCTTGGGTACCGAGTCGACAGCCGTGATGAACGGCAGGTTGATCTGGGTCTCCTGGGCGGAGGACAGCTCGGCCTTGGCCTTCTCGGCCTCCTGGTAGAGGCGCTGCAGGGCCATCTTGTCCTGTGAGAGATCCTGGCCCTCGGCCGCCTTGAACTCGGCCACGAGCCAGTCCACGATCGTCTTGTCGAAGTTGTCGCCGCCGAGGTGGTTGTCACCCGCGGTGGCCTTCACCTCGAACACGCCGTCGCCGATCTCGAGCACCGACACGTCGAACGTGCCGCCGCCAAGATCGAAGACGAGGATCGTCTGATCCGTCTGCTCCTTGTCGAGCCCGTAGGCCAGGGCGGCCGCGGTGGGCTCATTGATGATCCGCTTGACGTCCAGCCCGGCGACCTTGCCGGCATCCTTGGTGGCCTGGCGCTGGTCGTCGTTGAAGTAGGCCGGAACGGTGATCACCGCGCTGTCGACGGTGTCGCCCAGGTACGCCTCGGCGTCGGCCTTGAGCTTCTGCAGCGTCATGGCGCTGATCTCCGGCGGTGCGTAGCTCTTGTCGCCCACCTTCACCTGCGCGTCGCCGTTCGGGCCGCGGACCACGGAGTAGGGGACGATCGTCTCCTCCTCCTTGACCTCGGCCTCCTTGCGTCCCATGAAGCGCTTGATCGAGAAGATGGTGTTCTCGGGGTTGGTCACGGCCTGGCGCTTGGCGGGGGCTCCCACCAGGCGCTCGCCACCTTCGGTGAAGGCCACGACCGAAGGCGTGGTACGGGCACCCTCGACGTTCTCGACGACGGTGGGCTCACCGCCCTCGAGCACGGCCATGCACGAGTTGGTCGTGCCAAGATCGATTCCGATGGTCTTGCCCATCGCGGGTCTCCTTTGCCTTGTCCTGCGTTCAACAGAAAATCTAAGCGCGAGTATGGCAGATCGTTGCGTGGGCGACCATCGCAGCGACAGGGGGGTCGAGCGTCGCCTACCCCTCCGGCAGCGGCAGGGGCGGGCGCATCCGAGGCAGGAGCTCCCTCGAGGCGATCGCCACGAGGGTCAGCGCGGCACCGAGCAGCGCCACAATCGACAGCCCTCGCCGGCCAGCAGCCACCCGTGTCGGGGGTTACCGCGGCGGCGCTCACAGCTCGCCGCGCGCATAGGGGCACATGCGCCGAAGCGGGCAGTCACCGCAGCGCGGCGCACGCGCGGTGCACGTGCGCCGGCCGTGGCGGATCAGCGCCATGTGCGACTCATACGGGTCTTCGCGTGCCGAGAGGCGCAGCATCTCGTCGTGGGCCTCGTCCAGCGACGCACCCGGGCGGAACAGGCCCAGCCGCGTGCCCACGCGGTGGACGTGGGTGTCCACGGGCACGTCGTGGCGGGCAAAGGCGAACAGCAGCACGCACGCCGCGGTCTTGCGACCCACGCCCGGCAGCTCGCACAGCCCGGCCCGCGCCTGTTCCAGCGGCTCGTGCTCCATGCGCGAGAGATCGTCGCCTCCCAGCGCGCGCAGGATGTCCTGGATCCTGGGCGCCTTGGTGACCGCGAGGCCCCCGGGCCGGATCGCCTCGACCACCTCCTCCGGCGGCGCGTCGCGCACGTCGTCCCACGTCTCGAAGCGCTGACGCAGGCGCGCATAGGCCACATCGCGGTTGCGGTCGTTGGTGTTCTGGGACAGCACGGTGAGCACCAGCTCGTCGATCGGCGCGTGGTGGGGCTCGCCGTGTGTGTGGCCGAAGGTGGCCGCCAGCCGCTCGAGGATGACGTGCAGGCGCCGGGGCGCCGGGCGCCTCCACCGGGCGAGCGCGACGGTTCTCAGTGCGCCCCGCCCGGCGTCCGGCCGCGGGAAGCCCGGCTCAGCCCGTGAGCCGACACGATCGCCCAGACGGTCTCCAGCAGGACGAAGCCCCACTGCGACTCGACGTACGCCAGCGCGGCCAGAATGGCCGAGCCCACCAGGTTGAGCCACAGGTACGTGAGCGAGAGCGGGTCCACGCGCCCGAACTGGACTCCCGTGAAGGCGATCAGGATGAGCAGGGCGCCGACGATCTGCACGACCTGGTCCACCCCTCGAGCGTAGATGAGCGAGCATGGCCCCGATGGAAGAACGTCGCGCAAGCATCGCCGGCCTCGACACCCGGTGGTTCGAGGCCCCGGGTGATGGGGTCCCCATCCTCTACGTCCACGGCGTACCCAACACGGGCCGTCTCTGGCACGCCTTCTTGGAGCGGACCGGCGGCCTCGCCCCCGACCTGCCCGGCTTCGGCCAGTCGGGCAAGCCCAACGACTTCGACTACTCCATCGAGGGTTACTCGGCCTGGCTGTCCGCCTTCCTCGATGACCGCGGCGTCGAAGCGTTCCGGCTGGTGGTCCACGACTGGGGGGCGGCCGCGCTGGCGCTGGCCCAGGCCCACCCGCAGCGGCTCGAGCGGCTCGTGCTCCTGGATGCCGTACCACTCCTTCCCGGCTATCGCTGGCACCGCATCGCGCGACTGTGGCGACGCCCGCTGGCCGGCGAGATGGCTATGGGCTTCACCACCAAGTTCGCCACGCGCCGGCTGCTGGCCCTGCCCGACGGCCGGCCGTATCCCGAGGAAGAGCTCGACGAGGCCTGGCGCCACTTCGATCACGGCACCCAGCGGGCGATCCTGCGGCTGTATCGCTCGGCGCCCGAGCCGGCTCTGGAGGCGGCGGGCGCCCGGCTCGGGGAGTTGCGCTGCCCGGCGCTGGTGGTCTGGGGGGCCTCCGACCCCTACCTGCCCGAGCGGTTCGCCCACAAGTACGCCGGAGCGCTGGGAGGTCAAGAGCAGGTGGACGTGGTCTCGGGCGCCGGCCACTGGCCGTGGCTGGACGACCCTGCGGTGGTGGAGCGCGTGGCCGGCTTTTTGACGTGAGGGACGACGAGCCGCATTAGGCTCGATGGGGGTGGACGAGCTCTGGGACAAGCTGGCCAGCGCCTATGACAGCGGCATCCAGGCGCCCGGCAAGGAGGTGCACTTCCTGATCCTCACCGCCTTCCTGCTGTCCTTTGGCTT
>JBBJOH010000219.1:0-3128 GCA_037720995.1 Thermoleophilaceae bacterium | reverse complement strand
CTTGGCGCGGCCCTGGCGGCCCTACCGGACCCTGGCCTGCGTCTACCTGTGGGAGTCATTGGACAATGCGCCGGGGTGAACGCGGAAGGGCTCGAAGGAGGCCAACCGGATCGTCCCGCAGTGCGCTGGGATCTCTGGTGGCGCTCTCCGGCCTTGCGGCCGGGTATCTGGTGCTGCTCGCGCTGCTGGCCTACAACTCGGAGAACGTCGAGTCTCCCAACTCGACGTACGTGGTCTTGGCGATCACCGGTGGCCTGAGCTTCTCCGCGGGGCTCCTCGGCTTCGGAAGGAGGTGGCCGGCTGCGGTCGTCGTATCGCTGCTGCTCGTGCCGCTGGCTGCGGCAGTGCTCGGCTCAACCGTCCTGGACCTCGACACGGCGAGCTGAGGCAGCTGCTTCGCTAGCGCGGGCCTCAGGCCGCTGAGCCGCACGAGGGATCCTCGTCGGCGATGCGGAACGAGGAGCCGCAGCCGCACGAAGCGACCACGTTGGGGTTCGTGACCTCGAAGCCCGAGCCCATCAGGCTCTCGGTGTAGTCGACCTGGGAACCGTCTACGTAACGCAGGCTGGCCGCGTCGACGATCACCGGAATGCCCCCGTGCTCGAAGACCTCGTCTTCGTCGCGCTTCTCGTCGAGCGCCAGGGCGTACTGGAATCCGGAGCAGCCGCCCCCGCGCACGCCGACGCGCAGGCCGACCTCGCCCTCCGCCTCCTGCTGGGCCAAGAAGCCCCGCAGCTTGTCCGCGGCTATGTCGGTGAGGGTGACCATGCGTTACGAACGATAGCAATGGCTTCCCGTCTGGCAAAGGGTGCCCCTCCGACCCCGCTATCTTCGTAGGGGTGCCGACCGCAGACCACGTCCAGGAGCGCATCAAGGATGCCTTCCCCGACGCCCACGTCCAGGTGGAGGACCTGACCGGCGGGGGCGACCACTTCCGGGCCGAAGTGGTGTCCGGGCGCTTCGAGGGGCTCAGCCGCATCCAGCAGCATCAGCTGGTCTACGGCGTGTTCGGCAACGAGGTGGGCGGCGCCATCCACGCCCTCTCGATCAAGACCTCGACTCCGGAAGGTTGACCCATGGAAAACGCTGAGATTCGTGACTTCATCGACGGCTCCATCAAGGAGAACGAGGTGATGCTCTTCATGAAGGGCACCCCCGAGCAGCCGGCGTGCGGCTTCTCCATGCGCACCTCCGGGGCCCTGAACGCCCTCGGCGTGCGCTACGCGGCGCTGGATGTCCTACCCGACCCGCGTATCCGTGAGGAGCTGTCGGGGCTCTCGGGCTGGCCGACGATCCCCCAGCTCTTCGTGAAGGGCGAGCTGGTGGGCGGCTGCGACATCGTGGTCGAGATGTACGAGAACGGCGAGCTGGCCGAGCTCCTGGGGACCGACATGCCCGAGGAGGACGACGAGGAGCCCGTAGCGAGCGCCGCGCGCGCTCCGTCCAGCGGGCCCGTGACCGACGATGAGATCCCGGCCCACCAGAGCAACATCCCGCTGGGGAACAACCTCAACAAGTAAGGGGAGTGGCTCAGCGGCCGGGGCCGCGGTAGCGCCGCTGCCTGGCCTGGACCACCACGCGCTTGCCTCGGTCGGCGTACTCGCGCGCTCGCCGGCGGTAGCGCTCCTTGTCCTCCTCGGGCAGAGCCTGCCAGCGCTCCCACGCCATCAGCACCATCGGCCACGCGCGCCGGGCGACCGACCCGGTGCGGCGGAGCTTGTTACGGGGCGGCAGGGATCCGTGGCCGTGGGCCATCAGGACGGCTCCCCGGCCCGAGCCGCCTCCGGCGTGGCGCCGGAGGTCTCCTGAACATGGTCCAGGTACTCCAGGATCCGATGCGAGTCGTGCACGACTTCATCGCCGTGCACCAGCACGGGCACCCAGCGCTGGCCGGTCAGGTCATCGACCTCGGGCCGGTCGCGCTTGCGGAAGGGCACGCGCACCTCCTCGTACTCGATGCCGGCGACGTGAAGCCTGCGGGCGACCTTGCCGCAGCGGCATACGAGATCGGTGGGTGCCTTGCAGCGGTACAGAGTGGCCATCCGGATTCAACCTAGCTGCCCGGGTCTGGCTCCGTTAAGCATCCTGCGTCCGGCACCCAGCGTTCCCTCCCCGGCCGCGATCAATGCCCCTGCGGCGCGGTACTGGAGTTGCTGGGAACGCCGCGACCGGGTGATGCGGTCCCCCTCCCGATCCATGTACCAGGCCACCGTGGCCTCCAGCGTGTCCTCGTGGGGCCGGGCGCTCCATCCGAGCTCGCGCTGGGCCTTTGCGGAGCGGTAGGTCCAGTACCGGCTGGCGGCGGCCACCTCCTGCGCGCTCAGCACCGTCCGCCCCGGGCCGAAGCCCAGCACCCCGGCGGCCGCGGCAGCCAAGGCGCGCGGCACCTTGACGGGCGGGGTGATGCCCGTCAGGCGCCCCAGATCGGCGAACAGGCGGTCGAAGGTGAAGTTGCGACCGCCGAGGATGTAGCGCTCGCCCACGCGCCCGTGGGCGTCGGCCAGCAGCGCGCCCGCTGCGACGTCGCGGACATCGACCACATTGACTGCGCCGTCGGCGTAGGCGGGGACCCGGCCGAGCATGAACGAGCGCACCAGGCGGGTCGAGGTCACGTGCAGGTCGCCGGGCCCGAGGGCCACGGTCGGGTTCACGCACACCAGCGGCAGGCCGGCGGCGGCCAGGCGCATCGCCTGACCCTCCGCCTCGTGCGCGGAGGTCACGTAGGGGAGGCCCAGGTGCGCCGCGGTGAAGAGCTGGCTCTCGTCGGCGGTCGAGCCGTGACGCGCCGGGCCCAGGGCGGCCGCGCTCGAGGTGAAGACCACGCGCTCGACCTCCGCCCGCAGGCACTCCTCTAGCACCACCCGCGCTCCTCCCACGTTTACGTCAAACATGCGCTCGCCGTCGTCTGGACGCATCGAGGTCATGCCCGCTGCGTGAAACACGCGATCGACGCCCTTCAACGCCGAGCGCACCGCTTTGCGTTCCAGCACGTCGCAGCTCACCAGCTCCAGGTCCAGGTCTTCGATCGGCCGGATGTCCGAGCCCTCGCGGACGGTGACCCGCACGTCGTCACCACGACGGCTCAGGGCGCGGGCCAGGTGGGCGCCGATAAAGCCCGTGGCTCCCGT
>JBBJOH010000218.1:0-3138 GCA_037720995.1 Thermoleophilaceae bacterium | reverse complement strand
TCGAACGGCGGAACGGGCGAGGTGGTGTCGACCGCGACGTTCACTCCAACACGCGCGGCACGACCGAACGGCCGCCGCTGAGCAGCGCGGCAACCCAGCCGCCCGCGGAGGCCAGCGCCAGCAGTCCACCCGACCAGAGCATGCCGAGCGAAAGCGCGTTCTCGCCACCGGTCGGGCAGGCGCCGTGGACGCCCGCGCCCATCGACATCAGCAGCGCCCCCAAGGTCGGCAGCGCCAACAGCACGGCCGCGGTCACAGCGGTGCGCGCCGCGAGGATGCGCCGAGCACCGTCGACCGCCTGGCGTCCGGCCCCCGGCGGGCGTCGTACGACACAGCGGATTGCCCACTCGGCCAGAGCCCAGCCCAGAGCCAGGCCGACGAGCGCCGGCACGGCGTAGGGGGCGCTCGGCCAACCCTGGGTGGAGACGGTGCCGTCCAGGCAGCTCTGGGTGTAGCCCCGGGCGTCCTTGTCAGAGGTCAGAAGGATCGCCAGGCCGGCCAGCGCGCCTGTCGCCAAGAACGTGCCGCGCATGGCCGTCAGGGCGTGGCGCGACACGACCCCGCCGACGGTGCGGGGCCCAAGACCGGCGACGCGCAGCGGCCCGGCGGGAAGGCGTTCGCGGCCACGCTCGGCCACGATCAGTCCGACGAGCCAGCACGAGCCGGCCAAGGGCGCCATGGCGAGGATGAGCTCGTGGTGCGGGCCGACAAACCACGCCGCGACCGCCAGCGTTGCGCCCCCCAGCAGACCCGCGAGCTGTGGCCCGAGGCCATGGGGATCGCGCACCGCGCGCCCGCCGGCCACCAAGCGCGTGACGCCGACGGCCACGATCAGGACGCTGCCAAGCACGCCGGCACCGGCCAAGATCAAGATTCCTGACATGATCGCCTTTCTGTATCGGTCATCTGATACAGAACGTATCGTCCACCCCTTACTGTGTCAACTCAGCGATACAAGGCCCAGGAGGGCCTATCGGCGCGAGCAGGGCGTCAAGAGTCTCCGCCGACGCCTCCGCGCCAAAGCCTGCGTGCGGCGAGCTTGTCGCAATCCCCGTCGGACGCCCGGGAGTCCTTCATCGTGGCCGGCGGCGCGGGCCGCGCGAACAGGTAGCCCTGCGCGGAGTCACAACCCAGCCGCGTCGCTTCGGCCGCCTGCTCCTCGGTCTCGATGCCCTCGGCCACGACCCTGAGGCCCAGCGAGTGGCCCATGCCGACGATCGCGCCGACGATCGCCGAGGACGGAGACCCCTCGGCCAGCCCGAGGATGAAGGAGCGATCGATCTTGAGGACGTCGACCGGAAAGCGGTGCAGATAGCTCAGCGACGAATAGCCGGTGCCGAAGTCGTCGAGCATCACCCCGACCCCGAGCCGGCGCAGCTGGGCCAGCGTCCGGGCCGGCACTTCGGCGTCTTCGATCAGGGCGCTCTCGGTGATCTCGAGGGCGATGTCGCGGGACTCGAGACCGGCTCTCTCGACCGCTGACCTGATGAGCTCGGGCAGGCGTTCGTCGGCCAGCTGACGCGCCGCCAGGTTGACGTTGACCGGGAGCAGGTCCTGAGCTCTCGGGTCCGCCCGCCATCTTGCGGCCTGGCGACAGGCCTCCTCGATCACCCACGCCCCGAGACGCAGGATCAGGCCGCTCTCCTCGGCGATCGGGATGAAGTCGGCAGGCGACCTCAGCCCCTGTTCGGGGTCCTCCCATCGCACGAGTGCCTCCACGCCCTCTGTTCGGCGCCCCTCCAGCGACACGATCGGCTGATAATGCAGGCGCAACTCGTCGTTCTCCAGGGCCCTGCCCAGCGCTCGCTCCGTGCGCAACCGGTGCATCACGCGATCGCGCATCGGCTCGTCGAAGAGCTCGTGGCGGGCGCCGCCCAGGTCCTTGGCCCGGTACATGGCCGCATCGGCGTCCCGGAGGGTGGACTCCGGATCGCTCGCTCCCGCGTCGCACACCGCTATGCCGATGCTCGCCGTGAGCAGATGCTCCTGCCCGAACGCGACCCGGACCGGACTCACCACCAGACGCTGGAGCCGTTCGGCCAGATCGAGCGCCTCGCCCTCGTGCGAGAGGTCCTCGCACAGGACGACGAACTCGTCCCCGCCCATGCGGGCGATCGTGTCACCGCCGCGGATGCCGCCGTCGAGGCGCCGAGCGACCTCCACCAGCACCTCGTCGCCCACCTGGTGGCCTGCGCTGTCGTTCACGTCCTTGAAGCGATCGAGGTCGATGAACAGCACAGCCGTGAGAAGGGATCCGCGCCGCGCGCGGGCCAGCGCGAGCTTGAGGCGGTCGATCAGCAGCACCCGGTTCGGCAGGCCGGATAGCGCGTCGTGGAGTGCGTGGTGGGTCAGCTCCTCCTGGGCGCTGGCCCGCTCGAATACGCGTCCCACCTGCCTGCCGATGTGTCCCGCCACCGCGAGCAGACCGTGGTCGACCGCGATCGGCCGGTCGCTGAAGATCTCGACGACCCCCACCGTCTGGCCGCCCTGCCGCACGGGGAACGCGAAGGCGCCCCTGACCCCTTCCTCGGTCGCCGCCACGATTCGCGGGAAGCTCCTCTCCCCGGCCAGGTCCTCCACCCAGATTGGCGCCCCCGAGGCCAGGACCCTGCCGGGGAGTCCCACGCCGGACGCGAACGTCGTCGCCTCGCTGGCGGCGCGGAAGGCATCGAAGCAATGGCCGGCGGCCACGTACCAGCGGCCGGCAGAGACGAGCCGGTCCTCGCCGGGCTTCAGCAGCAGCGCGTGTCCCACGGGCCAGCGCAGGTGGGTGCAGATCCGCTCCATTGCCACCTGGAGCGCATCCTCCCGGGTGACGGCCTCGTTGGCGGCCACGGCCACCGCCTCGAGCAGCTCCAGCTCGCGCTGGCGGTCATACAGTGCCGACGTTATGCGTTCGGCGATCTGCTCGGCCTCCTTTCGGGCCCGGCGTTCGCGCTCCAGCCGCCGCCGCAACCGGTCGATCTCGGGATCTGTGCCGGTCACGGCAGCGCACCCTCCGCTCACGCGCCGCCGCTGAAGGAGATCTCCAGCAGGCAGCGCTCGTCGCCCCGCTTCATGCATGTCGGCTGGCGGATGGCCGTCGCCTCGCCGTAGTGCTCAGCGGCGCCCTCGATGAGCCCCTCGGCGAACGAGCAC
>JBBJOH010000217.1:0-3152 GCA_037720995.1 Thermoleophilaceae bacterium | reverse complement strand
CCGACGCCGGCTTCTTCATGCGCGCCACCCCGGTCGACCAGGTGCGCGAGGTGGCCGAGGCCGGCGAGTCGATGCCGCCCAAGTCGACGTACTTCTACCCCAAGGTCCCCACGGGCCTGCTGTTCAACCCGCTGGCGTGACGGGTGTCCGGCGCCTCGCGTAAATAGTCTCCGTCCGATGAAGATCTACACACGCAAGGGCGACGACGGCTCCACCGGCCTCTGGTACGGCGGTCGCGTGGACAAGGACTCGCCCCGCCCCGAGGCCTACGGCTCGGTGGACGAGGCGGCCTCCGCGCTGGGCCTGTGCCGCGCCGTGGCCGAGCGCGACAGCGAGATCTACAAGGACATCCTGCGCGTCCAGGAGGAGCTGTTCGTGGCGGGCGCCGAGCTGGCCACGGCCCCCGAGGCCGCGGGGCGGCTGGAGGCGGGTGTCTCGAAGGTCACCCCCGAGATGGTCGAGCACCTCGAACGCGACATCGACTCCTACATGGACCGGGTGGACCTGCCGCCCAAGTTCGTCATACCCGGAGGTACCGAGCTGTCGGCTCGGCTGGACGTGGCGCGGACCACGGTTCGCCGCGCGGAGCGACGGGTGGAGTCGCTGTACCGCGCGGGCGAGTTGGCCGACGACACCGTCCTCACCTACCTGAACCGCTGCTCGGACGCCGTCTACGCCATGGCGCGCTTCGCCGACGAGTCCGAGCCCGAGCTTTTCCAGGGACGCGAACGAGAGAACCGGGAGGAACCACACAGTTGAGAGCCATCGCACGCCGCTCAGGCGGAACGCTGAAGCACCACGTCGAGATCGGGAGCCACCGCCTGACGGCCGACGAACCGCAGGACCAGGGCGGGTCCGACGCCGGGCCCAACCCCGAGGAGCTGCTGGCAGCCAGCCTGGCCTCCTGCAGCGCGATCACCATGGAGATGTACGCAAACCGCAAGGGCTGGGACATAGGCGATGTGGTGGTGGACGTGGACTACGAGCCCGCCCAGCGGGGCTCGCCCACCAAGTTCACGGTGGACGTGAAGCTGCCCAAGGAGCTTCCCGAGGACCAGCGCGAGAAGCTGATGCAGATCGTGACCAAGTGCCCGGTGCACCGCACCCTGGAGGGCGAGGTCATGTTCGACGAGAGCGTCTCGCTCACCTGAGCCACCGGGGTGCCGGGCCCGGCCGACCTACGCGATCTGCTCCTGACGCCGGAGACGGCAGCCGACATGGACGCGCCCGGCAAGACCGACGCCGCGGTGCTGATCCCGCTCTTCGAGCGCGGCGGCGACCTGGTGGCGGTGCTCACCGAGCGCCGCCACGACCTCAGCCGCCACGCCGGCGAGATCTCCTTCCCCGGCGGGCGGCAGGACGAGCCCGACGAGGATCTGCGCGCGACCGCGCTGCGCGAGAGCTGGGAGGAGATCGGCCTGCCCGCAGACGACGTGGACCTGCTCGGCGCGCTGCCACCGGTCGGCACCTTCGTGACCAGCTACCGGGTCTTCCCGTTCGTGGGCTGGATCGAGCCCGGCCACACGTGGGTTCCGCAGGAGAGCGAGGTGGAGACGGTGCTGGAGATGTCGTTGGCCGACCTGGTGGCCGGGCACGAGATGAAGCGCCTGGTGGGCAAGGGCGTGCCGATCAGGACGCCGACCTACACCGTCGACGGCGCATTGGTGTGGGGGGCCACCGCGCGGATCATCGAGCACCTGCTGGAGCGTCTGGCGCCGGTGCTGGCCTAACTTAGGGGCGCAGCCGGCGCTCGGCCTGGCTCAGCAGCCGGCGGACGTGCGGCTCTTCGAAGAAGACCTGGGCGTGGGTGAAGCGCAGGGGTGTACGGCCGGCGGCGAAGTGGGCCTGGTCTCGGAGGCGATCGCGATATTGCTGAGACGGGGTTCGGTGGTAGCGAAGGGAGTCGGTCTCGACTACCAGTCCGAGCTCGGGCCAGAGGAAGTCGGTGCGGAAGCTGCTCTGGTGGCGCTGGGTGAGGGGCAGGGGCAGCGATGCGCGGCGCACGATCGCCAGGAAGCGCTGCTCCAACACCGAGTCGGTGGCCCGGAAGGTGCGCCGGTCGAGGAGCGTTCGAAGCTTGGTGACGCCAGGCTGACCGGCGAATCGTTCGCAGTCCAGTCGCAGAGCCTCAGGGTCGATCAGGTCGAGGGAGTCGGCGACGTTGACTGCGCGTTCGAGCTGGGCAGGACTCAGGGAAAGCGCAATGTCCACCAGCGTGCGGGCCGGTGAGGTGACCGGGATGTTCTTATGGCAATCCACGTCGCCCGGTGCCAGGGAGCGGCGACAGTGAACGCGAACCCCGGAACGGCGCCGGCTGCGTTCGGCAGGGAGGGTCAACGTGATGGTCCAGGGGGCCGTACCACGTGACGTCAGGCCGGCCAACGGCGTACACACCTCGTGTCCGAGGGTGAAGCCGCCCCGCCCGCACCCGATGCTTGATCGCCTCGGACCCGTAGCCCAGCGCGCGCAGCTGATGGTGCGCGACCACACCGTGCTGTTCAGCTACCAGCTTCCAGACCGATGCTGCACTTGAGGGCCCCATCACCCCCTTAAGTGCAGGAACGTCGTCAGTTCGCCCCCGCCCCCCGGCCCCCGCCCCCAGCCGCCGCGTGCGCCCGGGGACCGGGCGGGCCCTACACGTCCTTCTCGATCGGCACGTCGACCAGGTTGCCCCACTCGGTCCACGAGCCGTCGTAGTTCTTCACGCTGTCCTCGCCCAGCAGCTCGTGCAGCACGAACCAGGTGTGCGCCGAGCGCTCGCCGATGCGGCAGTAGGCGATGATGTCGCCGCCGCCGATCCCCTTTCCGCCGTAGAGCTCGCGCAGGTCGTCGGCCGACTTGAAGGTGCCGTCCTCGGCTACCGCCTGGGCCCAGGGGATCGAGGCCGCGCCGGGTATGTGGCCCGAGCGCTGGGCTCCCTCGTTCTCGTAGCCGGCCATGGCGATCAGCTCGCCCGAGAATTCCTGCGGTGAGCGCACGTCCACCAGCTTGGTGGGAGCGTCGAGGGCCTCGAACACTTCGTCGCGCTTGGCGCGGATGGCCTCGTCGCCGGGCTGGGCGGTGAAACTGGCCGCCTCGTAGGACGGCACGTCCGCGGTGGTCGGCCGGCCTTCGGAGATCCACTTCTCGCGCGGGCCGTTGACCAGCTTCAC
>JBBJOH010000012.1:0-11924 GCA_037720995.1 Thermoleophilaceae bacterium | reverse complement strand
GCGTCATGACCGGGCAGCACGACGATGTCCAGGTCGGACCCCCCGAGCCCTGTCCCGCGCCAGAGCAGCACGGCGCCAGGCGCAGCTCGGCCGAGCGCGTCGAGGACCTCGCGGGCGCGCGCCTCATCCATGTCGCCGCACGCACACCAGGCGCCTTGGCGAGTGCGTCCATCGGCTGAAGGTCTCGCCGGTGCCGACCACGCGGCCGACTTCTCCTACTCAGACCCGCGGAGCACTGCGGCGACGGTCATCACGAGGATGCGGAAGTCCAGCGCCAGCGACCAGTTGGAGATGTAGTAGTTGTCCCATTCGATCCGGTCGCTGACCGAGGTCTTGCCGCGCAGGTCGTTGACCTGCGCCCAGCCCGTGATGCCCGACTTGACGCGGTGGCGATCGTCGTAGCGATTGACGCTCTCGCCGAACAGCGCGACGAACTCCGGGCGCTCGGGCCGAGGGCCCACAAGGCTCATCTGCCCGGCCACCACGTTCAGGAGCTGGGGCAGCTCGTCCAGTGACGTGGACCGGATGAAGGTACCCACGGCCGTGCGGCGGTCGGCGCCCTCGACGCCGCCCGGGGCCAGCCCGGGCCTGACCTCCGAGACCGCGGGGCCGCGGTCTGCCGCCGTGTCGATGCGCATCGAACGGAACTTCAACATCGAGAAGTCGCGGCCGTCGCGGCCGATACGCCGCTGGCGGAAGAAGACCGGCCCCGGCGAGGTGGCTCTGACGGCGGCGGCAACGGCCAGCAGGAGGGGCGACAGCAGGAGCAGCGCCCCACCGGCGACGATCCGGTCCAGTCCGTGCTTGATCGCGAACTGCCAGCCCTTGGGGTCGACGGCACGCAGCGCGAACAGCGGCAGGCCGCCGATGTGCTCGAGATTGACGCGCACGTTCACGCTCTCGAACAGGCGCGGTACCAGAGATACCTCCAGTCGGCGCGCTTCGCACTCGCGCACGAGCGGCATCAGCAGGCTGTCGGGACTCGACGTGAACCCCAGCACCACGTGCCGGGCGCCCGTCTCGTCGGCCACGCGGGCAAGGTCCGAAGGGTGCCCGAGGATCGGAGCGAGCCTATCGGGCGCCATCTCGGTGGGAGGCGGATCGGCGTCCAGGTAGCCCAGGGGGCGCAGGCCGAGCTCGGGCTGCTCGCGCAGGCGACGCTCCACCTGGGCCCCGATCCGGCCGGCCCCGATGATCAGGGTCGGCTTGCCGATGAGGCCGCTGACGCGGGCGTGGCGCTGGCCCCAGGCCAGCATCAGCCTGGCCCCGGACACGTACAGGGTGGCAAAGACCCACGCCCGGGCGATGAGCGGGGCGGTGTCGGCGTTGGGGGTGGTGAAGGCCGAGAACGCGATCAGCAGGGCAGCCACCAGCGAAGTGGCCGCCACGATGGTTCCGAGCCCATCGACCACGCGCACCTGGATCTCACCGCGGTACATCAGGCGCAGGGCGAAGACCAGCAGCGCGAGCGGGGGAAACAGCCACACGAGCGCCTGCCCGTCGGTGCCAAGCGCGTCGGGAGCCCCGTAGCGGGCTGCCTGCACGGCCAGCACGAGAAAGCTCGCGTCTACCGCGAACCTCGTGACGGTCCATCCGCGGCCCTGGAGGAGGAGACGCGCCAAGCGGACCCTGAAGGCCGGGGCGGACCCATCGCGAACCTCGCTCGGCCGCGGTTCGCCGACAAGGGAGCGTCTATCGGGCGTGATCGCCTTCACTGGGGTCACTCTGGCAGACCTATCGGCTCCTCGGCGCCGGAGCTGTAGGCCGCCCACCAACGACGAGAGCCGCCTCGCGGCGGCTCTCGTCGAACCTGGTGCGACCGTGTGGGCCCGGGGCGAGGCTCAGGCGGTCATACGGAATCGGGCGCTCGGGTAAGGCGGCGCATGCCGACTCCCATGAGCATCAGCGACGCGCCCGCAGCGGCCACGAGGCCGAGGTCGAGGCCCGTGAAGGGCAGCGAGTCGCCCGAGGAGGCGGATCCGTCCGCGGAACGGGTGTCGTTGCCGGCAGTCGCGCCTTCGCCGTTCGAAGGGTTGGAGCCGTTGCCGCCGTTGCCGCCGTTGTCGTCGTTGCCGCCGCCGCCGCCTTCGGTCTGCCCGAGGACGGATGGGCCGTCGGTCCTGTACCCGTCACCACCCGACTGGGCGAGTGCGGCAGGCGCCGTCACGGCGAGGATGAGAGTAAGGGTGGCCATCAAAGCCACGAGTCGTGATCGCTTCTGAGAATCCATTGTGAAACCCCTTGCTTGGTCGCAGGCCTTCCGTCCGTGGATAGCATAGACATCCGGGCGGCGTAATTCGCTCCCGGAATGCACCAGGCCCCTACTTGTTACCACGATTCGCAACTTACTACCACTTCGGATCATCTCTAATCATTCCTTGGGGCATGCCCGTCATCCTCTACCCACTCTGTACCGGGCGATCTTGAGGAAGCCCGCGTTGAGCTCCTCGATGCCGAACGGCCGCCCGGCCGCCATCTCCCTGCGGGCTGACAGGACTGTCGGGTCGCGGGGGGAATCGGAGGCCGCCCGCTCGATCAGGGCAAGGGCGCGCCGCTTCTCACCGCGTTCGTAGGCAAGCGCCGCCAGCTCCGCCAGGGCGAACGGCGTCCGGGGCTCGATGTCGAGCACCTCGCCGAGCTCGACCTCGGCCCGTTGGCTGTCCTCCGTGCGGATCGCGATCAGGGCCGCGGTCAGATGGGGATCGGGGGAGAGGGGATTGAGCGTGGCCGCGCGGTCGAGGCGGTCGAAGGCCGTGCGGGGTGAGGCGGTCCACCCGCTGGACGCCCGTTCGGTCTCTCGCTCGGCAAGCCACGGCGCCACCATGCTCGCACCCAGCAGGATCGCGCCGATCGCCCCCGCCACCCCGGCGGCCAACCGCACCGGGCGGCCGATCCGCCTCGTCTCGCGGGCCGGGCCCCCCGCCTGCGCGGATCGGCCCACGGCGCACGCGACTCCCAGCATGGCGAAGGCGGGCGCCGTCAGGCCTGGGAACTCCCAGAACCAGTCGATCGACCCGTGTACGAACCAGTAGCCGAAGACCGTCGCCGAGCCCGCGACGGCAGCCGCCGCCTCGGGTCCCGAGCGGCGCCTGTGAAAGAGCGCCACGCCCGCGCTCACGAGCGACGCGCCGAGCAGCAGGGCCCCGATGATTCCCGTCTGGGACAGCACACCCAGCTCCAGTGAGTGGGGGTAGCGGGGCTGCTCGGCGCTGCCTCCCTCGGCGAGGTAGTCCTGCTGGAAGTTCGCGCTTCCCACGCCGCCGAGCGGATGGTCGAGGAACAGTCCCGAGGACACGCGCCAGAAGTCGTAGCGGTTGGTGCCGACCGAGGCGAAGCGCGACTGGCCCGCGCCCCCGCCTTCGCCCCCCTCCTTGAACGACTGCCAGGACGCGGAGACATCGTGGACAGGGTCTCCCGTGCGCGCCAGCACGAGGGCCGCGCCCACCAGGACGCAGACCGCCGCGGCACCGATGACGCCGCGGTCCAAGGTGCGCGAAAGGCCCGGGGCCGGCGTGACCCGCTGCTCGGCGAGCGCAACGACGGTGCCGGCCACGGCCAGGACGGCGGCCATCAGGAGGATGTGGCTCGTGGCCGTCGCGAGCAGGCCGTCGAGGCGCTCCCGGGTGAAGTCGTCGTGCACCGCCAGCAGCGAGGGGCTGATCAGCGCCACTCCCACCGCCAGGGCGCCGACGGCCGCGATCGCCCGCCCCCGGTAGGGCATCAGTGCCACGAACAGCAGCGCCGCGAGGGGAATCGACAGTACCCACCCCCGGCTCTGGCCCATGGCGGCCAGGCAGGCCAGCACGCCCGCCCCGCCGAGCGCGAGCCCCCGTATCGGGGCAAAGACCCTTCGAGCGGTCGCGAGGTACAGGCATGGCCACAGGCCGATGGTCCACAGCGCGACGTTCGCGTTCACGTAGCCGGCCGGCTCGGTGAGCCGGGCGTCCACGAAGTAGAGGACCGGCTGGGAGGAGGCGTTGGCGCTCAGCAGCTCGACCACGCCGATGGCCGCGATCCCGAGGCCGAGGGCCCCGATCAGCACCCTGGCGCCGCCCTCGGTAGCCGGCCAGAGGGCGAAGAGGCAGAAGACCCCGAGATAGATGGCCGCCCGGTTGGCGCCGTCCCAGGCCACCGAACCGGCTTCTGCCCACGCGATCGACAAGAAGCTCCAGGCCACGAAGCCGGCCAGCAGGCAGGCCGCCAGGATCACCGCTCGCGGGACCGCGCGCGGCCTGACCGTGACCAGGGCGAGCGCCAGCAGGGCCAGCAGCAGCAGGCCGGCCGGGTACCAGCCCAGCCCCGGCTGGGTGCTGGAGTTGATGGGGTAGAAGCCGGCCTCCGAGGCCCCCAGCCCCACGAACACGGCCACGGCCAGCAGCGCCGGGACCAGCACGGGATTGGCTCGCCCGAACCGCACGAGGCGATCCCGCGTGCTCCTGCTTGGCGCTAGGGTCCTGGCCGGGGTCATGATCTCAAGGATCGTCTACTGGCTGGTCGTGGTGGCCATCTCGCTGGCGCTCGTCATCGGCCTGATCCTGTTCTTCGAGGCCCGGGACGAGTCATCTCTGGAGAGATCGGCCCTGCCGGCTGCGGCCTTGACCGCTACTTGACCGTCGTCTTTCGATCGCGCCGCTCCAGCCGGGCGAAGACGACGATCCGCTGGGCCGCACTGTAGAGCGGGTGGCACGCGCTCAGGATAAGGCGGTCATAGGCCACCCTGCGCTTGACCGACACCTCGCTCGGATCGACGATGCGCGTCTTCTCCACCCGGTAGGTGAAGCGCCCGTAGGACATCTCGATCCGGATCGGGTCGCCGCGCCTGAGCTTGTCGATCGACCGGAAGGGCGCCCCGTAGGTGGTCCGGTGCCCGGCGATGGCGACCGTGCCGCGCTGCCCGGGGAGGGGTGTGTCCCCGTAGTGGCCCGGCCCCTTGCGCAGGTCCCCGGTCTTGGTGCCCTCGATCACGAAGTACGACCGCTTCAGCGAAGGAAGCCGGATCCGGCCGATCGAGTCCCCCGGCAGCGGCTTGCGCTCAAGGACGCGCCGGCGCTGGGCCGGGTTGGCCAGCGCCTCGTCGAGCTGGGCCTGCTGTCGCTTGGCCAGGACGGAGGAGACCGGCTCCTGCCAGAGGACCGTTGCCCCGGCGTCGCCGATCATCAGGATGCCGCTCACGATCAGCACCGAGGCCACGAAGCGCAGGACGGCCTTGATCATTGGCCGCAGTGTAGATAGAGGGCGAGATTCTCAGTGCGGGTCTTCGCCGCTGGCGGCCGGCGGCCGCGACTCCTCGGCCAGCGACGTGAGCGCGAGGTCCCCGCGGGCCGCGCTGACCAGCACCTGGCTCGCCTCCTCCGAGGATCGGGCGTACAGCTCGATCAGCATGTGGATGGCGATCTGACCCGACTCGTCGTGCTTGTGGAAGCGCACGTGGGTGAAGAACTCCCGCGTGCCGTGGTCGCCGAACGCGGCGAAGGCGAGTGAGTCGGCGGCCTCGGGGCCCGAGCAGGACTCGACCTCGCTCTCGTCGACGGTGACCGTGCACGAGGCGACCCAGGGGGTGCCGGTGACCATCCGCTCCCAGCGGTCCTCGACGGCCTCGATCCGGCTGACCCGGCGGCCGTCCTCGTCGTAGAAGGCCAGGCTCAGGTGGGGCTGGTCGTGCATGCAGTCCAGGCACTGCACCACGGCCTCCTGCACCTCCTCGACCGGCTCCACGGCCTCGGCGGTCTCGGGATCGACCTTGAGGATGCCCTCGTAGTGCAGCTGAACCTCGAGGTTCTGGGACCAGCACCTGTAGCAGCGAAGCCAGCTGGAGCGGGTGCCCACCGAGTCGGGTGCGGAGCCTTCCATGCGCTCATTATGGTCGCAGGCGTAGAAAGAGCGGGCCGAGGGCCACCTGCGCGGGCTCAGCGCCTGAGCAGCAGCACGGCCAGGGCGATCACGAACGCGATCTGACCGAAGCTGAGCGCGGTACCCAGGTTGGGAGCGCCGGCCAGCGCGGCGACGCCGGTCGCCACGGCGGTCACCGCCACCAGCACGGCGACCGAAACGGCGGGCCTCACCGGCCGGCTTCGCTTCTCAGCAGGGCTGCCAGCTCGGGGGCCGATGCCCCGGGGGGCGCCTGGGCCAGCAGGCGCTCGGCCGCCCGGCGTCCGCCGAGCTCCCTCAGGGCGGACTCGCCGTGCTCGGCCACCAGCTCGGCCAGGGCGCTCATCCGGCGCGCGCGCGTGCGGGCGGCCGCCAGGTCGAGGCTCCGGCGGTGCGAGTCGATCGCCTCGACCAGCTTGGAGATGTTCCGAGGGGGCGGGGCGGAGGAGGTGGCCACCACGGGCACGTCGCTCGATCCCAGCGAGGCCAGGGCCACCGTCAGGTCGCGGCGCGCGCGCTCGGCCACCTCGCCGAGGTCGGACTTGGTGACCACGAGCACGTCGGGCACCTCCATGATCCCGGCCTTGATGAACTGCAGCGTGTCGCCCGAGCCGGGCTGGACCACCACCGCCACGGTGTCGCACACCTCTTCGACGTCCGTCTCTGACTGACCGACGCCCACGGTCTCCACGACCACCATGTCGAAGGCGGGGGCCAGCGCGGCCGCTGCCTCGCGGGTGGGCACGGCCAGACCGCCCAGCCGGCCCCCGGCGGCCGTCGACCGGATCAGCACGGCGCGGTCTCTGGGGTCGTGCTCGATCCGGGCCCGATCGCCCAGCAGCGAGCCACCCGAGCGCTTTGAGGAGGGGTCCACCGCCAGCACGGCCACCGATCGGCCGTTTGCCCTCCACTCGCCTATCAGGGCGCTGAGCAGCGATGACTTGCCCGCCCCGGGGGGGCCCGTGATGCCCACCAGGTGGGCGCCCGCCTCGCCGCCCAGCGCGTCGGGAGAGACCTCCTTAAGCAGCGCGGCGGTCTGCTCGCGACCCGCCGGCGAGCGGTCGTCTATCAGGTTGAGCGCGGAGGGCGCGGCCGAGAGGTCGCGCTCGCGAAGCCGCCGTCCAAGCCCGGGCCCGTCGTCGTTGGCGGCGGCCATCGCGGCTGGACGCTATCCGAGCGCTCAGGCGGCCCGTCCGGGGTCCCGCTCGAACAGCGCGTTTCGGTCGATCTTCCCGTTCGCCGTCCGGGGAAGCGCGGCGTGGAAGACCACCCGCCGCGGGACCTTGTGGGTCTCGAGCTGCTGCGCGCAGCGGCGGCGGATCTCGTCGGCATCCAGCCGCAGCCCGGTCTCGGGCGCGACGTGAGCGTGGACCGCCTGTCCTAGGAGCCGGTCGGGAACTCCGACGACGCTGGCCTCGCGGACCCCCGGGATCGCATGCAGGATCTCCTCGACTTCGCGGGGCGCGACCTTCTCGCCGCGCGACTTGATCATGTCGTCACGACGGCCGACGAAGTAGAGGTAGCCCTCCGGGTCCTGCCGGAACAGGTCGCCCGTCGCCAGCACGCGATCCCACGGCCAGCGCCCGGGCCGCAGGCGCTCGGCGGTGCCCTCGGGGTCTCGCCAGTAGCCCTGCATGACGTGGGACCCGCGCACCATCAGCTCGCCGACCTCGCCGGGGGCGGCCACCTTCCCGTCGCCGTCCTCGATCCACGCCTCCGTGCCGGGGATCGGGACGCCGACCGAGGTGGGGCGGACGTCGAGCTGGTCGGGAGGGAGATAGCACACCCGGGTGCACTCGGTCTGGCCGTACATCGAGTAGAGCCGCGCGCCGGGGAACGTGCGGCGGACCGCCTCGATCGTGGCCTCCGGAATCGCCGCGCCGGCGTTGGTCAGAAAGCGCAGATGCGGCAGCTCGCGGTCGGCGAGGCCCCGCAGCGAGATCAGCACGCCGAACACGGTCGGCACGCCGGGCAACCCGGTGATCTGCTCCTGCTCGAGCACCTGCACCACCCGGCCGGGGAGGCCGAGGCCGGGCTCCAGCACCAGCGTGGCCCGGGCCCCGACGCAGGTGAGCAGCTGGTACAGGCCGTAGCCAAAGGAGAGCGGGAGTACCGAGAGGATCCGGTCTGCGGGGCCCATCTCCAGGTATTCGATGATCGATCCGGCGACGAAGCTCATGTTCCCGTGGGTCACCGTCACCCCCTTCGGCTCGCCGGTTGAGCCCGACGTGTAGATCACCGCTGCGAGGTCGGCGTCCAGCGGGGCCGGCGAAGGGGGCGTCCCGGCGCTCTGAAGCGCGGCCACATCGGCTACCACCGGGATGCCTCCCGCCCGCTTCGCCGCGGACCGCACGACAGGTGAGCGTTCGGAGTCACAGACCACCGCGGCGGCGCCGACGTGCTCGAGCAGCCGCGTGAGCTTGTCCTCCTTGATCGTCGGGTTGATGGGGGCGAACGCGGCACCGCAGCGCAGCACGCCGTAGATGGCTTGGGGCGTCTCGGCGGCGTTGGGGAGCACGATCGCCACGCGGTCGCCCCGGGCGATGCCCAGCTCGCGTAGGCCGCCGGCGGCCCGGTCGGCGGCCACGTCGAGCTCCGAGTAGGTGAGGGTCCGGCCGGGAGTCACCACCGCCGGCTTGTCGGCGTTGCGCTCGGCGGCACGGCGCAGACCCTGCACGAGGGTCCGGGTGGTCACGTGCCGCTTCGGGTGCGGGTGACGAAGCGGGTGACCGCTTCGATCGAGCCGAAGTTCTCCTCGGTGATCTCGAGGTCTTCGACGGTCAGCCCGTAGCGCGACTGGACCTCCTCCACGAGCTCTACGAACCCGAGCGAGTCGAGCACCCCGCGTTCCAGGAATCGGTCGTCGTCGGCCAGCTCCATTCCTGGATGCAGATAGAGGAAGTTCTCCTCTATGAACTCGCGCATATCACGTCTGACGCCGGCTTCGCTCACGCCATCTGCTCCGTGGTGGCTCTCTCGGTCCGGTCGATTCTCACGTGCGGCTCGGCCGTCTCCGCGGGATAGCGCCCGGCGTCCGAGGCGATGAAGGCGCGGTGCCAGAGCCCGGTGGAGACGATGCCGACGATCGCCATCGACTCCCGGACGCCCGCGACCCGGCCGGCCTCGGCGCGCCGGACGAGGGTCGCGACCCGCCGCTCGTCCCAGATACCGGCCTCGGCGAGGCCCGTGGGCGAGAGCAGGTCGCGCGACCAGTCGGGTGCGTCCGGGCCGAAGAAGGGCGCCACCTCGGGAGCCCGGTAGGGCTGCTTGGGGCGTGTCGCCGCGGAGGCAGGCAACAGCTTGGCGGCAACCTCGCGCAGCGCCACCTTGTCGCGCATGCCGTCGAGCTTCTGCTCCGGTGGCAGTGCCGCGGCCAGCTCGAAGACACGGTGGTCCAGAAACGGATATCGCCCCTCGACCCCGTGGGCCATGGCCACGCGGTCGCCCTGTGCGGCCAGGAGGTACGGGGACATCAGGGTGGTCATCTCGAGCCACGCCGCTCGCTCGAGCGCCCCCCAGTCGCCGAATGCCTCGGGCAGCTCGCTCCGCAGGCGCCCGACCGCGTCGTCGCGCCCGAGCTCCGCGGCCACGTCCGCCCGGTAGAAGGCCTTGACCGCCGCGGTGGCCTCCACCCGGGTGAGGTGCGAGCGCAGGAGGTCGTCGTGGTCACCTGTCTCGAGCAAGAAGCGCCGCCACGCGGGCCCGCGTCTGGCTCCTCCGGCGCCGAGGTAGGGATAGAGCCCGTCGAGGAGCGCGAGCGCCTGCTGCGGATCGTGGTCGTGCAGCTGCCTGATGGCCACCTCCTTGAACAGGTCATAGCCCCAGAAGAGCTCGTCGGCTCCCTCGCCGGTGATCACCACCTTGAGGCCCTGACGCGCCACCTCCTGGGCCAGCAGGAAGAGCGGCACCGGCGCGGTGCGCACCAGTGGCGTCTCGGCGTGGCGGACCACTTCGGCGAAGCCCGCGGCTATGTCGGTGGGGCCGATCTCGACGGTGTGGTGGGTCGTGCCCAGGGCCAGAGCCACCTCCTCCTGGTGCGACCGCTCGTCGTAGAGCGGATCGCCGAAGGCGACGGAGAACGTCCGCAGGCGGCTGGGGGCCTCCTCGCCGGCGAGTGCGGTGATGACGCTCGAGTCGAGCCCGCCGGAGAGGTAGGCGCCCACGGGGACGTCCGCGCGCAGGCGCAACGCGACGCTGTCGCGCAGGGTGTCTTCGAGGTCGTCGCCCGGCGAGCCTGCACCGCCGAGGTCGGCGCTCCACCACGTACGCTCGGCCGTGATGGCGCCCGCCTCCCAGACCAGCAGACCGCCGGGCGGCAACTGCCTGACGCCGCGAAACGGGGTCCTGGGCGGCCGGGGGCCCCAGAGGGTGAAGACGTCGTCGAGGCCTTCGAGGTCGGGTGCGGCGCCGATCTCTCCCGAGGCGAACAGCGCCTTGGCCTCGGAGCCGAAGACGAGCGTGCCGTCGCCGCGCAGCGCGTAGTGCAGCGGCCGCACCCCGAAGCGATCGCGAACCAGGACGAGCCGACGGGTGTCCGCGTGCCACCACGCCAGGGCGAATTGCCCGTTGAGCCGATCGAGTGCCGCGAGGCCGTCGCGCTCCAGGAGTCGTAGCACCACCTCGGTGTCGCTCTGGGTCTCAAAGGTCTCCCCGCGGGCAGCGAGGTCGGCACGCAGCTCGGGGTGGTTGTAGACCTCGCCGTTGTAGACCAGCAAGCCGCCGCCGACGCCCGCCTCGAGCGGCTGCCAGCCGTGGGGGAGATCCACGATCGCCAGCCTGGTGGAGGCAAAGCCCGCCCCGCGGTCGAGGACCAGGCCGTAGCCGTCGGGGCCGCGGTGGCGCAGTGCCCGTGCCATTCGCAACAGGGACGATTCCTCGACGGGCGACTCGGTGTGTGGCCGGACGACGCCGGCGATACCGCACATCCGTCAGGGCTCCGGAACCATCGCGGCCGCGTGCAGGTAGCGCGTGGCCACGCGCCGGCGCTCGATCTCGGCGTAGGCGACCTCGATCTCGGCCGCGGCCATCCCCACCCGGGACGAGAGCTCGGCGGGCGGGACGCCTTCGCCTTGGCCCCACACCAGGACGTCCATGCGGTCATAGGGGTACCCGAAGAAGAACTCCTCCTGGGTCTGGGGCAGGCTGAAGGTCTCCGTGGTCGGGTGGCGGGTGGCGATTTGCTCGGGCAGGCCGAGCTCACGGGCCAGCTCGTACACCTGGGATTTGTAGAGGCGCGCGATTGGCTTTACGTCGGCAAGGCCGTCGCCGCCCTTGACAAAGAATCCTTGATCGAACTCGAGCAGGTTCGGCGTGCCGATCACCGCGTACCCCAGGCGATCGGCCCAGCTGTACTCGAGCAGCTTGCGGACACGCTGCTTCATGTTGGTCGCCGCGAGCAGGGCCCGGTAGGCGTTGGGCGGCATCCGGCGGGTGTCCTCCGTACCGTCGGGGCGCCGCACCACGAGCGAGAACACGATGATTCCCCCGGTGGGGGGCGAGCGCACGAGCTTGTGGGGCCACGAGGACTCGTAGTCGTCAAAGACGGTGCGGATGGCCTCGTCGCGGCGGCGGTAGCAACCCAACGCCTCGAGCGCCCCGGTGATCGCCTCCTCCTCGGTGGGCGCGCCGAGCGCACGGGCGAGCTCCAGGCCGAGGTCCGAGGAGGCCGAGCCGACGTCACGCTCGGGCAAGCGCAACAGGAGCACCCGTTCGGGTCCGACCGCGCGCGCCGCGATCGCGGCGGCCACACCGGAGTCGACGCCGCCCGAGACTGCCACCACGGCCCCCCGGCGTCCCAGCTCGCGAATGGCTTCGGCCGTGCCCTGCACGAGGTCCGGCAGTCGAGCCGCGGCATCGAAGTCGCGGGGATCGCCCTCGGTGGGGGCGGTGTGGCTCACGCTGCGGTCGGGCCGCGCCCGGCAAAGAGCGACCGCCCGTCCCCAGTCAGGTGAAAGCCCATCCACCACTCGCCGTCCAGCCTCGTCAGCATGGCCTCCTCCCGGCCCGCAGCGGCCGCCACCTCGTCGTCGGCGTAGTGGACCAGGGCCCACTCGCTG
>JBBJOH010000216.1:0-3186 GCA_037720995.1 Thermoleophilaceae bacterium | reverse complement strand
GCCGTCGGCGGGCAGGCCAAGATCTTCCTGGGCGCCGGCAAGAAGCAGGGCTTTCGCCCCGCCGACGTGGTGGGAGCGATCGTCGACCATTCCCACCTCGACGGTGAGGACGTGCGCAACGTGCGCGTGCTCGAGCGCTTCTCGTTCCTCGAGGTTCCGGCCGAGCGAGCTGGGGAAGTCGTGGACAAGGTCAGTGGAAACGAGGTCCGGGGCGTGACGCTCCGGTTGGAGGTGGCCAAGAGATGAGTGAGGCGACGCTACACACGAACCACGGTCCGATCGAGGTGCGGTTCTTCGACGAGGACGCTCCCAAGACCGTGGATAACTTCCGCAAGCTTGCGGGCGATGGCTTCTACGACGGACTCTCCTTCCACCGCGTGATCAGGGACTTCATGATCCAGGGCGGGTGCCCGCAGGGCACCGGCACCGGCGGGCCCGGCTACACGTTCGAGGACGAGTTCAACCAGCACAAGATCGTCCGCGGGGCGCTGGCGATGGCCAACTCCGGGCCGAACACCAACGGCAGCCAGTTCTTCGTCGTGACCACGGGTGAGGCGCCGTGGCTGGATGGCAAGCACACCGTGTTCGGCGAGGTCGCGTCGGGCATGGAGACGGTCGACTCGATCGAGGGCGTGGAGACCGGGCGGGGCGACACCCCGAAGGAGCCGGTCGTGCTCGAGCGGGTCGAGCTCCCCGAAAGGTGACCGCACCGACGGTCGAGCTGCTGTGGTGGGAGGGGTGCCCGTCCGCCGACCGCGCGCTGGCCGAGCTGCGTGATGTGCTGGCCGCCGAGGGCCTGGATCCCGACGCGATCATGCTGCGTGAGGTCCCAACCGAGCCCGCGGCGGAGCAGGAGGGGTTCGTGGGCTCACCCACCATTCGCGTGAACGGCGTGGAAGTGGCTCCAGCGCCGGGCGAGCCCGGCGGGCTGACCTGCCGCGTCTATGTGCGGCGCGACGGGGCGGTCTCACCAACTCCCGACCCGGAGGACATCCGGGAGGCGATCAGGATGGCCGGCGTAGGAGCGCAGGCAGACCGGCGGTCGCGCGAGCACCGCACGAGGATCTCGTGAAGGTCGGAGACCCCGCACCTTCCTTCGAGCTGCCTGCCACCGACGGCGCCGTGCACTCCCCCGCCGGCGGGCTGGTGGCAGTGGTCTTCACGTGCAACCACTGTCCCTACGCGCTCGCGTGGCACGACCGCGTGCTCGAGGCTGCGTCCGACTACGCGGGCCGGGCCCGAGTGCTGCTGGTCAATCCCAACGACGCGGACCGCTACCCGCGCGACTCCATGCAGGCGATGCGCGATCGGGTCGAGGCCGACGGCGGCTGGCCGGCGCCCTACCTGCGCGACGAGTCGCAACAGGTGGCGCGCGCCTTCGGCGCCAAGACCACGCCGGATGTGTTCGTGCTCGACGGAGAGGGGATGCTGCGCTACCGCGGCGCTCCGGACCACGACTACGACGATCCGGGCGCGGGCGCGGCCTGGCTGCGCGGAGCGCTCGACGCGGTTGTCCGCGGTGACGAGCCGGAGCCGTCGGAGACCGACCCGGTGGGGTGCAGCGTCAAGTGGCGGACGTGATCGTCGCTGCCTTCGGCGCGTGAGGTCAGCCCAGCACGGCGTCGATGAGGGCGGCGAGGTCCGACGCGTCCTCAAGCACCGCCTCTGCGCCCGTCGCGCGCAGCTCGACCGAGCCGAAGCTCCCGGTGGCCAGAGCGATGGCGCGCGCCCCGTTGACGTGTGCCGCGTGTACGTCCAGCGGCGTGTCTCCGATCAGCACCGTGTCGCGGGCCTCCACGTCGATGCCCCGCAGGCGGGCAGCCTTCTCCCGTGCGACGTCCACCAGCTCCGGCCGGATGCCGCTGTCCGAGCCGTAGCCGCCGACCTCCATGTCGACCAGCCGGTCGAGGCCGAACGCGCCGAGCTTGACGTGCGCGTTGGCCTCGATGTTGCCCGTGAGCAGCGACTGGTGGATGTCGTCGCGGTTCCCCAGCGCCTCCAGGGCCTCGGGCACGCCCGGCATCACGTCACCGTCCGCGGCCATCGCCTCGCGGCGCTCGACCAGCGCGGCGTTCAGCGCGTCGAACATGGCGGGCAGGTGCTCCTCGCCGCCGGCCACGCCGTTGCGCTCCAGCAGCTCGAGACAGATCGCATGGTCGGTGCGGCCCGACATCGGGAGGTCGTCGATGTCGGTCGGCCGTCCGAACACCCGGCCGAAGGCATCGGCGAAGGCCATCCGGCCGTGGTTGCCGGCCCGGACCAGCGTCCCGTCGATGTCCCACAGGACCAATCGCACCGAACCTGTATACAGAGGCGCGTGCTCGACCGGTTGATGCTCCCCCCAAAGATGGTGGCCCAGGCCGCCGAAGACCTCCACACCCTGGCGGTGGCGCTGCGGCGCCTTACCGCGCCCGAGGGCGATCTCGGCCGCCTGACCGAGTCCGCCGCCAGCCTGCCGCGGGTGGAGAACGAGCTGTCGGCCTCCATCTCCGACCTCCAGGGCGAGGTGCACGAGCTGCGCGAGTGGCTGGCGCCGCTGCACGCCGAGCTGACCGACATGGACGACACCGCCGAGAAGCTGGAGGCGGCTCTGGCCGGGCTGCGCGCCCAGATGACCGGGCTCGGGGAGTCGGTGGACGGCTTCCGGGACGACTTGCAGAAGCTGCGCGACCGCATCCCGGGGCTGTAGCCGCAACCGCGGGTCCGATCGGCTTGCTCGGCGTCGCGTCCTGGCTCTTCCCCGCCGAGCGCCGTCAGCCGGCGAGCGCCACGGAGCGCGCCTTCTCGGCCAGCGCGGGCACGCCCTCGTCGAACAGCCCCAGGTACTCGTCGTCGGTGGAGCCCGCCACGAAGCGCTTGTAGTTGCCCTCCATGAAGACCGCGGCCTTCCACAGCGCGAGCGCCTGGTACCAGTTCAGCGCCGCGACCGAGCGCCCCGTGGCCTGCTCGTAGCGCTCCACGAGCTGGTCGCGGGTGGGAAAACCCTCCTTGCGGGTGGCGGCCGACAAAGAGCCGAACGCCATCTCGTGGGGGTCGCCGGCCTGAGCCCAGGTCACGGTCAGATAGCCCACGTCGGCCAGCGGGTCGCCGATCGTGGCCAGCTCCCAGTCGAACACCGACACCACGCGGGCGGGTGCGTCGTCGGCCACCATCGCGTTGCCGAGGCGGTAGTCGCCGTGGACGATG
>JBBJOH010000215.1:0-3193 GCA_037720995.1 Thermoleophilaceae bacterium | reverse complement strand
CGCACCAACCTGGCGGGCGTGTTCGCCGCAGGCGACCTGGTCGACCGCACCTACCGCCAGGCGGTGACTGCGGCCGGCTCGGGTTGTGCGGCGGCCCTGGACGCCGAGGCCTACCTGCGCGACAAGCCCGTGGACGCCGAGGCCCACTGGGAGCCCGACCCCGAGAAGCTCGACGCGGCGGCGGCGCGGGCGGCCTCGAGCTAGATGCCTTCACTGGCAGGAGGCAAGCCGGCGATCGAAGGTCGCGATCCGGCCGTCGACCATCGTCACGCGTGCCCGCACGGTCCCCTGCCGCGCTGAGGGGAGCCGCGATGCCGGCGCCATCAGCCGGAAGGGCCGCTTGCGGGTGGCGCCCAGGCTGCGGCCCCCGGCGTAGTAGCGCACGCCCCGTACTCGCGATGCCTCCCGGCCCGAGAGCGCGAGCCGCGTGGCACCCGTGACGCACCGGCCGCGGACCGATACGACGGGCCGGCTGGACTCGCAGCCCTGGCCCCGGCAGTTCCGCAGCCGCCTCAGCCGCCGGTCGAGCAGCTCCTGGATCCGGGCGTAGCGCCTGTTCTGGCTCAGGTTGGCCAGCTCGTAGGGATCGCGCTTGAGGTCGTACAGCTCGCGCTCGCCCGAGCGGGCGTAGCGAATGTACGCGTATCGGTCGTTTCGCAGGCCGCCAAAGGCCGACACCGTCCGCAGCCCCCGGCCGTTCTCGAGCACCAGCTCGCGGCCCGACCGGGCCTGGGGGTCGCCCATCCGGCCGAACAGCGAGCGCCCGTCCTGCAGCCTCCCGGGGGAGGCGCCGGTCGCAGCCAGGATAGTGGGGGCGAGATCGATGTTGCCGACGGGCTCGGACAGCCGAAGGCCGGCCGGCACGCCGGGCCCGCGCATGATCAGCGGCACCCGGATCGAGGGCTCATAGGCGAACACCTTGGCCGCACGGATGCGGTGCTCGCCGTGCATGAGGCCGTTGTCCGAGGTGAAGATGACCAGCGTGTTGTCCAGCTCGCCCGTCCGCTGGAGGGCGCCCATCACCCCGGCCACCGCGTCGTCGACCGACAGCAGCGACTCCAGCTCCTGGCGGTAGCCCTCCTGCAGGGCCAAGCCCTGGCCGGGCGACAATCGCGGCCGGCGGCGCACGAATCCCGGCTTGTCCGCCACCGCCTTCTCGTCGAACCCCGGCGGGCTCGGCAGGGGAGTTCCGGCGAACGCGTCACGGTGGCGCGGAGCGGGTGAGGGGGTGGCCAGCCCGGGCGGGTCGTCGGGGTCGACCGGCGTGCCCGAGTGTGGCGCCGGAAAGGTGAGCGAGAGGAAGAAGGGCTGGTCTGAGGGCGCGGCCTGCTCGATCATCTCGGCCGCGCGGCGGCCCAGGTAGTCGGTCTGGAACTCAGCCGGTCGGTCGGGCCCGGGCAGCTCCAGAATCTGGCCGTGGTCGTTCATCCGCCATCGGTCGTAGCCGTAGGTGGTCGGGTCCAGGTTGGAGATCCAGTCCGTCCAGCCCGGCGGGATCTCGGTGATGTCGGGGTTCTGGGTGCCGTAGCCGTTGAGAGAGCGTCCGACGTGGATCGTGCGGTAGCCGGCCCGCTGCAGCCACACCGGCAGCGTGTTGGAGTGGTCCAGCCGGGTGTAGCCGCCGAAGGGCGGCACGTTGTTGATCACGCCGTGGTTGTGGGCGTACTGCCCGGTCAGGTAGGTGGCCCGCGACGGACAGCAGAGCGGGAAAGTGGCGATCGAGTTGGTGAAGGTCGTACCCGGCGCCTGGATGCCGGCCCTGACCTTGCTCATCACCTTCATCGACTCGACGGTCTGGTCGTCGGTCATCACGAACACGACGTTCGGGCGGCCGCCGGCGAAGGCGCCGCCGGTGCTCTGCGCCGACGCGGGGGCCGAGGTGACGAGGAGCGTCAGCCCGAGGGCGAGCGCGATCAGAGGGGGGCGCACGCGGCCCCATGCTGGCAGCCCCGTGGGAAGTAGCGTCCGGTTGGTGATCGAGCGGCGCGCCATCGACGCCATCCCGCCGCCGCTCCTGGTGCTGGGCGGCGTGGCCTCCACCCAGTTCGGCGCCTCGTTCGCCAAGGGCCTCTTCGACGACGTGGGACCGGGCGGCACCGTGTTCCTGCGAATGCTGTTCGCGGCGCTCGTGCTGGCCGGCCTGTGGCGACCGTCGATCCGCCGGCACACCCGCGGTGACCTGTTGCTCGTGCTCGGCTTCGGCGTGGCGCTGGCCGCCATGAACCTGACCTTCTACGAGGCGATCGACCGTATCCCGCTGGGGGTGGCGGTGACCCTAGAGTTCGCCGGGCCGCTGACCGTGGCCGTGCTTGGGTCGCGGCGGGCGCTCGACCTGGTGTGGGTCACGCTGGCCGCCGCCGGCATTCTCCTGCTGGCCGACCTGGGCGGAAGCGGCATCGACGCGCTGGGTGCCGCTCTGGCGTTGTTGGCCGGCGTGTTCTGGGGCTCCTACATCCTGCTCAGCGAGCGGGTCGGCCAGGTCTTCCCAGGCGGCGCGGGTCTGGCGCTGGCCATGCTGGTGGGGGCGGTGCTGCTGCTGCCCGTCGGCGTGGTCGGAGCCGGTGGCGCGCTGCTCGACGCTCGGGTGCTGGCGGTCGGGACGCTCGTCGCGATGATGTCCTCGGCCATCCCCTACTCGCTCGAGCTGGAGGCGCTGCGGCGCCTGCCCTCGGGAGTCTTCGGGGTGCTGATGAGCACCGAGCCGGCGATGGCGGCGCTGGCCGGCCTGGTGGTGCTGGGTGAGGGCCTGGCCGCGCGCGAGGCGGTGGCCATCGGCCTGGTGGTGGTGGCCAGCGCGGGCGCTGCTCGGCGGGCCGCGCGGGAGGCCGTGCCGCGCGATTGACCCCGGAGCGCCGGCGAGAGGAGCCCCCGCCCGCTTGTCCTCCCTACGGAGTCCGATCGCCGGCGGCAGGAGCGCAGCCCGAGCACCGAACGAGGTTCTTAGTAGCGTTGAAGCCGTGAGCCATCCCGACAGCTTCGGCGCCAGGTCCACCTTCGACGTCGGCGGGGAGAGCTACGAGATCTTCCGTCTCGACGCGCTGCAGTCGAAGTTCGACGTGGCTCGCCTGCCCTACTCGCTGAAGGTGCTGCTGGAGAACCTGCTCCGCCACGAGGACGGGGAGACGGTCACCGCCCAGAGCATCGAGTCGGTGGCCACGTGGGCGGCCTCCGACGAGCCCTCGCACGAGATCGC
>JBBJOH010000214.1:0-3194 GCA_037720995.1 Thermoleophilaceae bacterium | reverse complement strand
CCAATGGCCTTTCCGCAGCGCACGTCGTGGGGGGTGTCGCCCACCACGTAGATGCTCTCGGCGGTGAAGTCGGGCCCGTAACGCTTCAGGGCGATCGCGTGAGCCCGGCGGGCGATCGCCTCACGGTCGTCCGTATCGGCACAGAAGGCGCCGTCCTCGAAGAAGTTGAGCAGGCCGTAGTGGGTCAGTTTGGCCCGGGCCCCAGCCTCCGTGTTCCCGGTGAGCAGGATGCAGGCCACGTCTTTCCGGGAAGCGAGGTGGTCGAGCACCTCGATTACGCCGGGGAGAACGTGCCCCTCGCGCCACGACAGGCGGTCCGGTAGGTAGCGCTCGTAGGTGCGCAGGAAGGCCGCCACGCTCTCTGCGCTGCCCTGAGCGCCGCAGGCGCGGATCGCCAGCGCCGCCACCTCGGCGTCCGTAAGTCCCGCGGT
This sequence comes from Thermoleophilaceae bacterium, assembly GCA_037720995.1. Classification (GTDB taxonomy): domain Bacteria; phylum Actinomycetota; class Thermoleophilia; order Solirubrobacterales; family Thermoleophilaceae; genus JAAYBF01. The sequence continues at coordinate 2,763 of JBBJOH010000214.1, read as the reverse complement.
GGGCAGTGAGGAGAAGTCCGGGACGGTGTCGAGCACCTCCCGCGCCGCCTCCTCGAGCGCGAAGACACCGGCGCGGGCGGTGGTGAGCAGGGTGCCGTCAATGTCCCAGCAGAGCACGGACTCGACACGCCCCGCCGCGGAGGCGCTCACGTGTCGAGCGCCAGGGCAGCGCGCACGCGCCCGGCCACGCTCGCGGCGTCGAGGCGGTGGGCGCGCAGTACCTCCTGGTTGGTGCCGCATTCGGGCACCGACTCCACCCCGAGCTTGTGCACGCGGTTGGGCGCGCCCGTCGCGGCGAGCGCCGCCAGCACCGCGTCGCCCTGCCCACCGTCCACGTAGTGGTTGTCCAGGGAGAAGATCGGCGCGTCGCCCGCAACCTCCGCCAGCCATCGGCCGTCCACGGCGCGCAGCCAGGGCAGTGAGGCCACACCCACCTGCCTTCCGTCCCCGGCCAGCCGTTCGGCCGCTTCGTGGGCCTGCGACAGCATCACGGGGCCGGTCGTCACGATCAGCGCGTCGGATCCTTCGCGCACGATCTCGCCGCGGCCGGGCACCAGCCTCTCGGCGCGCGGCGGCTCGAAGCCGAGGTCCCAGGGCACCGACACCAGGCGGATGTAGACCGGACCGGAGGCTTCGCGCACCGCCCACTCGACGGCCAGGCGCGCCTCATATTCGCTAGCGGGCTCGATCAGGGCCATGCCTGGCATGGCCCCGAGTGCGGATATGTCGCGCACCGACTGGTGTGAGTGGCCGGGTCCTCCGGGCACGATGCCCACCAGCGAGCCCGTGTAGAGGACCTTCGTGGCCTCCGTGGAGTTGTTGTAGATCTGCTCGTTCGGCCGGGTGGAGAGGAAGCAGGCGAACGAGTGCACGGCGGGCAGCAGCCCGGCAAGCGCCATCGCACCCGCCTGGGAGACCATGTCCTGCTCGGCGATGCCGCACTCGTAGAAGCGCTCGGGGAAGCGCTCCCGAAACGGGATCAGGCCCGTGTCGAGGTAGAGGTCGGCGTCCAGCGCCACCAGCGCCGGCTCCTCGGCGGCGAGGTCCGCCAGCGCGCGGCCGTAGGCCTCCACCAGCCGCTGCGGACGCGGGGCGGCCGAAGGGGCGGGAGGCCGGCGCACCGACTCCATCCGCGGCGGCGTGGCGCCGGCTTCGGCCAGCGTCGCGCGCAAGCGGTCGAGGATCTCGGCCGCGGCCCGGTCGTACTCGTCTGCCGGGGGGGCGCCGGAGTGATAGGCGTACAGCGAGTCGCCGGCGGCGGGGAGGCCGCCCGGCTCCATGAAGGAAACGCCCTTACCCTTGACCGTGTCGGCCACCAGCAGCTTGGGGCGGCCGGGATTGCCGGCGAGCAGCGACTCCAGCTCCGCGGCGAAAGAGCCGATGTCGTTGCCGTCACAGCGCGCCACGGCCCAGCCGCAGGAGGCCACCCGCTCCATCAGGTTCCCGAGGTCTGAGACTTCGGCCACCCACGTGTCCGACTGCAGCTTGTTGTGGTCCACGATCGCGGTGATCTCGCCGAGCCCCTGGTTGGCGGCGGAGGGCAGCGACTCCCAGAACTGGCCCTCTTGCAGCTCGCCGTCGCCGGTCATCACGAATATCCGACCCGAGCGACCCGCGGCGCGGTCGGCCAGCACGAACCCCTTGGCCTTGGAGACGCCCATGCCCAGCGAGCCGGTGTTGGTGAGCACCTGAGGCGTGGTGCGAACGTCGGGATGCCCGGGCAGGCCGCCGAGGCGACGCAACCGGTGCACCAAGTCGAACTCCAGCCGCCCCAGGCCGATCAACGTGGCGTACAGCGCGGGCGCATCGTGGCCCTTTGAGGAGAAGTAGCGGTCGCCCTCGCCCAGCACCTCGAGGTGCAGCCACGCGAGCATGTCCATGCAGGAGAAGCTCGTGCCGATGTGTCCCGACCCGGCCTCGGCGATCATCGAGAGGGTGTTCAGCCGGCAGGCGTCCGCGAAGGCCGCGGCGCGCGCCACCGGGTCCGCACTCAGCCCGCGGATGCCTTCGAGCTCCGACGAGCCGAGGAACAGCAGCTCGCGCCCTGCTGAGGGCTGGATCGACGCGGACTCCATCAGCGCCCACCCGCCCGCTCGCTCACGGCGACATCGGGCAGCGGCGCGTCCCCGCTCGCCGCCCATCGCTCGGCTTGCTCCCAGTCATCGGGGTAGTCGATGGTGAAACCCTCGGCGCCTTCTGTCAGGAACGGCGCGACCCGCGTCCCGGCGATGTCGCGCTGCTCGGTGACCACACGGGTCCAGGCGATCTCGAGGCTCGAGTTCTGGGCGTAGACGGGGGGCAGGTCCTGATACTGGCGAGAGTGGGTCGGCACCCCGTCGCCGGACTGGTCCAGCAGGGGCCGCATCAGGTCGCCCTCGAGCACCCACATCTTGCCGGGGTGCTGGCGGCAGCGCTCGACGGCGCGGATCGAGTCCGCCGCATCGCCGTGGGCGTGGAGCTGATCCCACGCGCGGCGAATGGTGGCCTCGGTGCGAAACGGGCTGGTCGGACGCAGGATCGAGAACAGCTCGAACGTGCGACCCTCATCCGCGAGCAGGGCGAGGGTGTGCTCCACCCACTCGATGTCCGGCGAGGTGGTGCCGGCCATCGACTCGGGACGCAGGGCCGGCACCTCGCCGCCGTACTCCCGCGCCACGCGGGCGATCTCCTCGGAGTCCGTGGACACCACCACGGCATCGAAGAGGCCACTCTGATGCGCGGCGGCCAGGGTGTAGGCGATCAGCGGGTGACCGGCCAGCGACC
>JBBJOH010000213.1:0-3196 GCA_037720995.1 Thermoleophilaceae bacterium | reverse complement strand
ATCGCCCGAACCTCGTTCACGGGGAGGCCCGCGGACACACACGCCCCGTCGATTCCCATCCCGGCCTCGACGGCTTGGATGACGGCTTGGCTCAACGGGTCACCCTCGTCGGGGCCTCCCTTCGCCGCGCTCTCTTGTACTCCGACACGGCCACCGACGCCGAACAGCTCCTCGATGACGTCCTCGACCCGGTTGATCACTGCCGCCCCCGACCGCAGCAGCTGATTGCTGCCGCGCGCCCGAGATGATGTGGCCTCTCCGGGCACGGCGGCCACCACGCGGCCGAGGTCGCTCGCGAAGTCGGTCGTGATCAGCGAGCCCGATCCTTCCGCTGCCTCGACCACCACGGTGGCCTCCGCCAGACCGGCCATGATCCGGTTGCGAGCGGGAAAGCTCCACCGGTAGGGGCGCCGTCCGGGGGGCAGCTCGGAGAGCAGCAGCCCTTCGCGACCGACCTGTCCGTGCAGCGCACGGTTCGTGCGCGGGTAGGCGATGTCCGGGCCGCCGCCGAGCACGGCGACCGCGGCGCCGCCGCCGTCCAGGCACCCGACGTGGGCCGCCGCGTCGATGCCCATCGCGAGTCCGCTGACCACCGCCACCTCGGCCCGGGCAAGGCCCCGACCCAGCGACCGCGCCATCTCCAGCCCGTAGGGCGAGGGACGCCGCGTGCCGACCACGGCCACCGCCGGGCCGCGCGAGAGCACGGGCAGCAGCTCCGCCACCCGACCGGCCATGAAGAGCACTCTTGGCGGGTCGGGCAGCTGCAGCAGTCGGACGGGGTACTCACGCGAGTGGCGGCAGACCCCCACGAACCCGTGCTCCTCGAGCCCCGCACCCGCCGCCCCTGCGTCGAAGGTCTCGAGGAACCGCTCCGCCTGTTCGCCCTCCCGGCCGGCGACCGCCTTGACGAAGGGCTCGTCCTCCAGCGCCAGCAGGCCCCCCGGGTTGCGATTCCTCGAGTCGAGCACCCCGGCGATCCGCGGAGCGAGCAGACCGAGAAGGAACCCGCGGCGCAGGCAGCCGGCGCACGCGCGCTGCGCACCGCCCGGCTCGAGCGGGCGACCGGTGGCGGTCACGCAGCCGCTTTCGAAGGAGTGACCAGCCGGTAGCCCAGCGCTTCGTCGATGTCGGCGGCCGAGACCGTCCCCCTTGCGTCGAGGTCGGCGATCGTCCGCGCCAGGCGCAGCACCCGATCGTGACCGCGTCCGCTCAGCGCACCGCTCTCCACGCCGCGCACCAGCCGGCCCGCGGTGGCGCCGTCGACCGGAGCGTGCACCCGAGAGAGCCGGCCGTCCATGTCCGCGTTGCACATGACGCCCATCGGTCCCAGGCGATCCCGCTGGGCCGCGCGCGCTGCGACCACCCGGGCCCGGATCGTGGCAGAGCGCTCCCCGGTGCTCGGCCTCGCCGCGACGAGCTCGGCCGCCGGCGGCGGGGAGACCTGGCAGACGATGTCCATCCTGTCGAGCAGGGGACCGCTCAAGCGCCGCTGATAGCGCCTGCGGTCGCTTTCGCTGCAGTTGCAGTCCCGCGCCGGCTGGGCGCAGGGACAGGGATTGCAGGCCGCTATGAGCATCGCCCGCGCCGGGAAAGAAACCGCGTGCTGGCCGCGAACGATCTCCACCCATCCGTCTTCCATGGGCTGGCGCAGGGCCTCGAGCGCCACCCGCGAGAACTCAGCCAGCTCGTCCAGGAACAGGACGCCGCGGTGCGCGAGCGTCACCTCGCCGGGCCGCGGCCGGGACCCTCCCCCCACGAGCCCCTGTGCAGAGACCGTGTGGTGGGGCGCCCGGAACGGCCGCTCTGCGGCGAGCCCGCCCGACCCCAGGCCGGCCACGCTGTGGACCCGCGTGATCTCCAGGGCCTCGTCGAAGCTCGGTGGCGGCAGGATGCCGGGCATCCGCCGGGCGGCCATCGTCTTGCCCGCTCCCGGCGGACCGACCATCAGCAGGTTGTGGCCGCCGGCGGCGGCGATCTCCAACGCGCGCTTGGCGTCGGCCTGCCCTCGCACGTCCGCCATGTCGGGCCCGTCCTCGGGGATGGGCGACCGGCAGGAGGCGCGCTCGGGAGGATCAGGCCGCCAGCGGTCGTGGAGGAGGTCGACGAGGCGGGCGAGTGTCGGCACCCCGAGGACCTCGAGGCCCTCCACGAGCGCGGCCTCCGACGCGTTCTCCACGGGCACGATCGTCCGCAGATAGCCCGCCCGCTTGGCGCCTATGGCCGCCGCCAGCGTGCCCCTCACCGGCCGCAGCACCCCGCTGAGGGACAACTCTCCGCACAGGGCCGTGTCATGCAGGTTCTCGGGCGGGACCTGGCCTCCCGCGGCGAGCAGTCCGACCGCGATGGCCAGGTCGAAGCTCGGCCCGGCCTTGCGCACCGACGCGGGCGCGAGGTTGGCGGTGATTCGCTGAAGCGGGAAGTCCAGCCCCGAGTTCAGCAGCGCCGCCCGGACGCGCTCGCGCGCCTCGCGCACGGATGCGTCGGGCAGGCCCACGAGAGAGAAGGCAGGCAGCCCCCTGCGGACGTCGACTTCTACCGTGACCTCACGGCTGTCGACGCCGGCGAGGGCGAAGGTGGCGACGCTGGCGAGCACGTCGGGGAAGCTAGGCGGGCCCGGCGCGCAAATGGGTTGCGCAGGTGACTGGAACGAGACATTCAGACCGGCCGCTTGGTACGCATTCGTCACCGCCGTCACCCCGCCGTGCGCCGAACGGGCCTAGCGTCAGCGACATGGATTCGGTCATTCCCACCGACCCGCGCCGACGGCTCGGAGCGCTGGGCGAGCGGCTGGCCCGAGAGCATCTGTGGCGCGCGGGCTACGAGCTTGTGGAGGCCAACTTCCGCAGCCGCCGCGGAGAGCTCGACATCGTCGCCCTCGACTCCCGCGCGCTGGTCTTCTGCGAGGTCAAGACACGCGTCAGCGGATCCCGGGGCGGCCCGGAGAGCCCGCTGGACGCCATCGGCCCGGCCAAGCAGCGGCGGCTGCGCCTCCTAGCCCGCGAGTGGCTGCACGCCCGACCCGAGCGCCCACGGGCCCCTGCCCTGCGCTTCGACGCGATCGGGGTCGTGGTCAGCCCCAAGGGAGAGCTGTTGAGCCTCGAGCACGTGGAGAACGCGTTCTGAGGACGTCGAGTCCTCGGCCCCTCTCTGCCAAGCTCGTGTGAGACAGCTTCCCCCGTTGGATTAATGAGCCTGA
>JBBJOH010000011.1:0-12034 GCA_037720995.1 Thermoleophilaceae bacterium | reverse complement strand
GGGTACAGCTGGAGCACCGCGGCGTCGGCCTGCTCGGGGCGGCGAACGGTGCGCGACTGCACCAACGAGTCGTACTGCTCGAACAGCGGCCGGCGCGAGGCCAGGTTGGGTGAGCCAAGCAGCGCGGGCAGGATCAAGGCGGGGTCCTCGGACTCCAGGACCGCCTCGGGGGCCGGGTAGATCTGAGCCTCCGGCGCCGCGGGCTCGAGGTCGTAGAGCGGGCAGTCGTCGACCAGCGCCTCGACGGGCATGTCGCCCACCAGCTCGGCGCCGTCGAGCACGCGCAGCCGGCGCGTATCGGTGACCGAGCCGATCACGCTCGAGCCCACCTCCCAGCGCTCGCACACCTCCTCCAGCTCGGCCAGCCTGTCCGGCTCCACCACCGCCAGCATCCGCTCCTGGGACTCCGAGATCATGATCTCGAAGGGCTCCATGTCGTCCTCGCGCACCGGGACGGCGGATACGTCGATGTCCAGCCCGACCTCGCCCTTGGAGGCCATCTCCGAGGATGACGAGGACAACCCGGCCGCTCCCAGGTCCTGCAGTGAGGCCAGCGTGCCCCGGTCGAGCAGCTCCAGGCACGCCTCCATCACCCGCTTCTCCTCGAACGGGTCGCCGATCTGGACCGTCGGGCGCTTTGACTCGTCCTCGGAGTCCAGCTCGGCGCTGGCCAGCACCGACGCGCCGCCGATCCCGTCGCGGCCCGTGCGCGCGCCCATCAGCACCAGCAGGTTGCCCACCCCCGCCGCGGCCGAGCTGGTCAGCCGCTCGTGCCGGGCGATCCCCAGGCACATGGCGTTGACCAGGCAGTTCTGCTCGTAGGCGGCCTCGAAGTAGACCTCGCCGCCCACGGTCGGCACGCCGATCGAGTTGCCGTAGTGGCCGATGCCGGACACCGCGCCGTCCAGCAGGTAGAGCGAGCGCGGCGAGTCCAGCTCGCCGAAGCGCAGCGAGTCGAGCACGGCGATCGGCCGCGCCCCCACCGCGAATACGTCGCGCAGGATGCCGCCGACCCCGGTGGCCGCCCCCTGAAAGGGCTCGACCGCGCTGGGGTGGTTGTGCGACTCCACCTTGAAGGCGATCGCCATTCCGTCCCCGATGTCCACCGCCCCCGCGTTCTCCCCCGGCCCCATCAGCAGGTGCGGGCCCTCTGTGGGCAGGCGACCGAGGAGCTTCTTCGAGTGCTTGTAGGCGCAGTGCTCGGACCACATCAGGCTGAACACGGCCAGCTCCAGCCCGTTGGGATCGCGCCCCAGCTTCTGGAGGATCAACTCGTACTCGCCGTCGGTGAGGCCGAGCTCGCGGTGCGGCGAGGCCCTCACGCGGCGCCGTCTACGAGATCGGCACGGATGCCGATCTCGTCGGAGGCATCAGGGTCGAGACCGGCACGGATGCCGGTCTCGTCGGATGCATCGGCTACCTGGGCGAGGGACTCGAAGATCACGCCGCCGTCCTCGGAGCCCGTGAGCGCGTCCACAGCGTGCTCGGGGTGGGGCATCAGGCCCATCACGTTCCCGGCCTCGTTGGACACCCCCGCGACGTCGCCCACCGACCCGTTGGGGTTGTGCCCCTCGGCGTAGCGGAGGATGATCTGCCCGTGTGCGTTCATGCTCTCCAGTACCTCGCCTGGCGCGTAGTAGCGGCCGGTCGTGTGCTTGACCGGGATGGAGAGGATCTGCCCGGGCGCGGCCATTCGGGTGAAGGGGGAGTCGGCCCGCACGACCTCGACGTCCACCTGGCGGCACAGGAAGCGTCGGCCGGCGTTGGGAAGCAGGGCGCCCGGCAGGAGCCCGGCCTCGCAGAGGACCTGGAAGCCGTTGCAGATGCCGAGCACGTGCCCGCCTGAGGCGGCGAGCTCACCCACGGCCTCCATCATCGGCGAGAAACGGGCGATGGCCCCCACCCGCAGGTAGTCCCCGTAGGAGAAGCCACCGGGTACCACCACGGCGTCGACGCCGTGGAGGTCGCGGTCTCCGTGCCAGAGGATCTCGGCGTCCGCGTACCGGCGGCAAGCCAGCAGGGCGTCGGTCTCGTCACAGCTGCCGGGAAAGCGGACAACGCCGAACTTCACGGATCGACCAGCTGGATCTCGTAGTCCTCGACCAGCGGGTTGGCCAGCAGCTTCCGGCACATCGCCTCGACCTGTGAAGCGTCCTCGACCTCGAGCTCGACCAGCCGGCCGACCCGGACCTCCTCCACGCCCGCGAAGCCCAGCGCCGGCAGCGCCCGCTCCACGGCCTGACCCTGGGGATCGAGGATCCCCTCCTTCGGCCGGATCAGCACGCGCGCCTTCAAGAAGCGACGCTGGAGCGCCCGAGCCAGGCCGAGAAGGGCTCGTCGGCGATCCGCTCGTAGGCGTCGACGTACAGCGACCCCGTCTTCTCGACCACATCCTCGGGGAGCTCGGGCGCCGGTGGCTTCCTGTCCCAGCCCGAGCCCGAGGCCCAGTCGCGCACGTACTGCTTGTCGAAGGACGGTTGGCCGTGGCCCGGCTCGTAGCCCTCGAGCGGCCAGAAGCGCGACGAGTCCGGGGTCAGGACCTCATCGCCCAGAACGATCGTGCCATCGGGCCGGCGTCCGAGCTCGAACTTCGTGTCGGCCAGGATGATCCCCCGCTCGCGCGCGTGGGCGGCCCCGTACCGGTACAGCGCGAGAGAGATCCCGCGCAGCTGCTCCAGCAGCGGGCGGTCGCCCAGTATCTCGGCCGCGCGATCGAAGTCGACGTTCTCGTCGTGGTCTCCGATCTCCGCCTTGGTGGCCGGGGTGAAGATCGGCTCGGGCAGCCGCTGCGACTCCTCCAAGCCGGGAGGCAGCTCGACGCCGCAGATCGCCCCGCTTCGCTGGTAGTCCTTCCACCCCGACCCGGTGATGTAGCCGCGCACGACGCACTCGACCGGCGCCATCTCGAGCTTCTCCACGAGCATTGCGCGGCCCCGGACCTCGTCGGGCACGTCGGTGTAGGAGATCAGGTGGTTGGGGACGATCGACTCGGTCCGGCCCAGCCAGAATGCGGTGATGCCGGTGAGCACCTTTCCCTTGCCGGGAACCGGGGTGGGGTGGACGGCGTCGTAGGTCGAGATCCGGTCCGATGCCACCATCAGCAGCCGGTCGTGCCCGGCGGCATAGATGTCGCGGACCTTGCCCTGGTTGAGGAGCTCCCGACCGTCGAGGAGCGCGGAGTCGCTCACCCGGGTGAGGCTAACAAGGGACGGGGTCGTCCCAGGCCCTGAGCGGCTTGCGTCCCGCGAGTGCGCCGGCGGCGGTGAACGCTAGTCCACCAGTCGATCGTCCAACCGGCCCACGATCGCATGGGCGTGGCGCACGAAGGCGGTCGGATCGAAGACCGTGTCCAGGTCGAGCCCGGGGGCGGCCCGGGCCAGCAGATCGCGGAAGGGGACCCCTTCGTCCCACGCGCGCTGGGCGTTCTCCTGGACGATCCGGTAGGCGTCGTCGCGGGAGCGGCCCGCCTCCACCAGGGCAAGCAGCGCGCGCTGGGAGAACAGCGCGCCGTGGGTGACCTCCAGGTTCTGGCGCATCCTCTCCTCGCGCACCGTCATGCCCTCGACGACGCGCACGCCCAGGTGCAGCGCGTAGTCGAGCAGGATGGTGGCGTCGGGCAGCGCTACGCGCTCCACCGATGAGTGGGAGATGTCGCGCTCGTGCCACAGAGCCACGTCCTCCAGGCCCGCCTGGGCGTATCCGCGCAGCAGCCGGGCGATCCCCGTCATCCGCTCGGTGGTGATCGGATTGCGCTTGTGGGGCATGGCCGACGAGCCCTTCTGCCCGGCGCGGAACGGCTCCTCGACCTCGCGCACCTCGGTGCGCTGCAGATGCCGGATCTCGGTGGCGAAGCGCTCCAGCCCGGCGCCGGTCAGTGCGACGGCGCTCAGCAGCTCGGCGTGCCGGTCACGGGCCACCACCTGCGTGGACACGTGCTCGCGGGCAAGCCCCAGGCGCTCGAGCACCCCGGCCTCCAGCTCCGGGCCGTTGGCCGCGTAGGTCCCCACGGCACCCGAGAGGGCGCCCACCGACGCGCCGGCGACCGCCCGCTGGAGCCGCTCGAGGTTGCGCTGGGCCTCGAGCGCGAAGCCGGCGAGCTTCACGCCGAAGGTCGTGGGCTCGGCGTGCACGCCGTGGGTGCGACCCACGGTGAGGGTGTCCACGTGCTCGCGGGCGCGACGCGCGAGCGAGTCGCGGTAGGCCCGCTGGCCGGCCACCAGGATCGCCCCCGCCTGGGCGATCTGCAGCCCGGTGGCCGTGTCCAGCACGTCCGAGGAGGTCAGGCCGTGGTGCACCCACCGTCCGGCCTCGCCCACCGAGGCGGCCACCACGTCCACGAAGGCCGCCACGTCGTGATCGGTCACCTTCTCGCGCTCTCGCACGGCCTCGACGGAGAAGGCGGCGTCCTGACGGATGGCCGCCGCGTCGGCTTGCGGCACCGCGCCCTGCTCGGCCAGGGCGTCGGTCACGGCGAGCTCGATCCTCAGCCAGTTCTCCAGCTTGCGCTGCTCGGACCAGACCGCCCCCATCTCGGGGCGGGTGTAGCGGCCGATCACCCGGTCCTGCCCTAGGCGTCGAGGATGCGCGCGGCCAGGACCGCCGCGTTCTTGGCGGCGTCCACGCCCACGCAGGCGACCGGGACCCCGGGGGGCATCTGGGCGATGGCCAGCATGGCGTCCAGGCCCCCGGCCACCGACGTGGCCGACTGGAGGGGAACGCCGATCACCGGAAGGTCGGTGTGGGCGGCCACCACACCCGGCAGCGCCGCGGCCAGCCCCGCGCCGGCGATGATCACCCTGAGGCCGCGCAGGCGCGCGTTCTTGGCGTACTCGCCGACGACGTCGGGGTCGCGATGGGCGCTCATCACCCGAACCTCGTGCAGGATCCCGCGCTGGTCGAGCTCGGCGGAGGCCCTGGCCATGGTCTCGCCGTCGGACTTCGAGCCCATCACGATCCCCACCCGCGGCGTGTCGACGGGGAGGGCCTCGAGATCAGCTTCGAACTGCGTCGCGGTCTCGCTCACCATCCCGGGCTCCTGAGTCATGCTTCGACCCTACTCGGCGGGCGAGCACCGATCGAGGGCATCGACGGCACGGGCGGCGATGTCGCTGCGCATCTGCTTGCCGTCGAACTGGATCCGGCGGGCGGCCGCGTAGGCGTGCTCGCGGGCCTCGGCAGCGGTGGGGCCGATCCCGGTCACGCTCAGCACCCGCCCCCCGTCGGTGACCACGCGGCCGTCGCGCTCGACGGTGCCGGCGTGGAGGACCTCGACCTCGATCGAGTCGATCGAGCGCAGCCCGCGGATCTCGTCGCCCACCGACGAGGACTCCGGGTAGCCACGCGAGGCGAGCACCACGGTGACGGCCCACTCGTCCGACCACTCGATCTCCACGCCCTCCAGGCCGCCGGTGCGGGTGGAGCCCTCGAGCAGATCCAGGATGTCCGAGCGTAGGCGCGAGAGCACCGCCTGGGTCTCCGGATCGCCGAAGCGGGTGTTGTACTCCAGCACCTTGGGGCCGTCGGAGGTCATCATCAGGCCTGCGTAGAGCACCCCGTGAAAGGGGGTTCCCCGGCGCCTCATCTCGTCCACGATCGGCTGGTGGACCGCCAGCGCCAACGCCTCGGCGTGCCCGCGGTCGAAGCCGGGCACGGGCGAGTACGAGCCCATGCCACCGGTGTTGGGCCCCTCGTCCCCGTCGTGAATCCGCTTGTAGTCCTGGGCCGGGACCAGCGGGACCGCGGTCTGCCCGTCGCACACCGCCAGCAGGGAGAGCTCCTCGCCCTCCAGGAACTCCTCGAGCACGACCTCTGTGTCGCCGAAGCGCCGCTCGGTGAAGAATGTGCCGACCGCCTCGCGGGCCGCGGCCTCGTCGGGGCAGACGATCACGCCCTTGCCCGCCGCGAGGGAGTCGGCCTTGAGCACGATCGGGTAGCCGTGGCCGGCGATCGCCTCCAGCGCGTCCTGCCGGGAGCGAAGCACCTCATAGCCGGCCGTAGGGATCCCGACCGCCTGCATCATCTCCTTGGCGAATCGCTTGGAGCCTTCCAGCCGCGCGGCCGCGCGGCTGGGGCCGAAGGCGGCGATGCCGGCTTCGGCCAGAGCGTCGACCAGGCCCAGGACCAGCGGTGCCTCGGGACCGACCACCACGAGCTCGACCGCAAGGGCCCGGGCTGCCTGCACGAGGCCCTCGACGTCCTCGGCCGCGATCGGCAGGCACTCCACCCGGTCGCGAGCGATGCCGGCGTTGCCCGGGGCGGCCAGCACCTCGGGCTTGCGGGGCGAACGCAGGAGCCGGCGCACGAGCGCGTGCTCGCGCCCCCCGGCGCCCACCACCAACACACGGGTCACAGGCGCTGCCCGAGCCGGCACCTACAGCGAGGCGATGAACTCGTCGACCGGGATGGCCGTGAGCGACTCGTAGTGGCTGGTCCCGCGCGACCCCAGCTCCAGCGAGACGCGGGCCATCGTGGCCTCGTCCGGAGCCTCGACGATGTTCACGAAGTCGAACCGCCCGAGCGTGGCCCACTGAGCCGTGACCTTGGCGCCGAGCTGCTCCACCTCCTTGTTCACCTCGCGGATGCGCTGGGGGTTGTTCTTGATGGTCTGCACGCCCTCGGGCGACAGTGTGCTCAGCATCACGTAGGTGGGCACGACGTCCTCTCTCTCGATCCGAGGCGCCGGGCGGCGCCCGCCCGTGTTGTCCCAGGTTTGCCCGTTAGGCGCAAGGCTGGGCCGTGACCGGCGTAGAAGCGAGCCCGGAAGGGTAGGTTCTCCCCACGCCGCAAACCGGTTGTCGGCGTAAAACCACCAAAGGGAGCGACCATGTTCCAGCGAAGGATCCTCGTGCCGGCCCTCTTGGCCTGCACCGCATTGGGGGTGCCGGCAGCCGCCAACGCCGCCACCCTGGCCCCCGACAAGCCCTGCTACGGCGGCGGCGACCTCATCACTTTTGGGGGCGCGGGCTACGCCCCCAACGCCCCAATCGCCCTCACGGCCGGCGGTCAAGCGCTGCAGGGCGCGGTGACGACCAACGCGAGCGGCATCTTCGCGGCCAAGCTGGCCGCTCCGTTCCTGACCACCGCGACCGAGCGCGTCGAGACCCTCACAGCCAGCGACGGCGTGAACGTGGGCACCACCGGGGTCCGGCGCAGCATCGTGCGCGTGGCGGTTCGGCCGGCCAACGCCAGCCCGTTCCGGACCAGGCGCTTCAGCGCCCGCGGCTTCACGTCCGGCACCACGCTCTACCGCCACATCGTGCGCGGCAAGCGGGTCAGCAACTCGCGCCAGGGCAGGCTCAAGGGAGCCTGCCACACGCTCAGCTACAAGCGGCGGCTGTTCCGGCGCGGCGCGAGGCTCGGCTTCTACCGCGTGCAGTTCGACACCAGCCGCAGGTACAGCTCCAAGACGCCGCAGCGAGTGCGCTTCCGGGTGCGGGTCTTCCGGATCGTGCGGCGGTCGTCGGCATCCACGGCCTCCGCGGCCTCGGCCGGCCAGGTCCGCGAGGAGTGGAAGCAGGTCAAGTAGGGGTCCGGGAGGGCGGCGAAGCCGCCTGTTCACGGGGACAGGATGTCCCCCTTGCGAGACAAGGCGCGGGCAGGATGCCCCGCCAAGGGCTAATCACACCTCGACGTCGGGGTACCGCGTGCGCAGATGCTCGGCGAGCGTCTGGCGCACGCGGCGCCTCTCGTCGGCGCCGGCCATCCGGTAGCGCCCCAGCAGCTCCTTCTGTCCCTCCAGGGGCAGGCCCGCGATCTCCCAGCGCACGGCCAGGCGCTCGAACAGGAACTCCACCCTGCGCTGCCAGCGATCCTCTGAGTCGGCGGCCGGCTTGGCGTCCAGGTCGCCGAGCTTGGCGAGCGTGCCCGGGGTCAGCTCGTCGCGCAGCCTGAGCACCTCGCCGTCGGGACCGGAGTAGTCGGAGGCCGGCACCTGGTCGGTGCCGGCCTCCTTGGCGCGCCTACGCGATCGCTTGCCCACTACGCGGTGGCCACGGGCTCGGCGAGCTGGGCCGCGGCAAAGGTCAGCTCGCTCGCACCCCCCGGGGTGTCCTCGTCGGCGTCCACGGTGACCACGTCGCCGGGGACGAACTCGCCCCGGAGCAGCTTCATGGCGAGCTTGTCCACGAGCCGCTTCTGGATCACGCGCTTGAGCGGACGCGCGCCGTAGGTCGGGTCGTAGCCCAGGTTGCCCACCAGCTCCTTGGCCGCCTCGGTCAGCTGCACCTCCACGCCGCGCTCGCGCACCCGACCGACCAGCTCGGCGACCTGCAGCTCCACGATGTGCCCGATCTCGTCACGGGAGAGCGGCGCGAACTCCACGACCTCGTCCAGCCGGTTCACGAACTCGGGCTTGAAGGTGGCGCGCACCCCGTCCATGCCGCCGGCCACGTTGGATGTCATGATCACCACGGTGTTGGTGAAGTTGACCGTGCGACCCTGGCCGTCGGTCAGGCGACCGTCGTCCATGACCTGCAGCAGCAGGTTGAACACGTCGGCGTGCGCCTTCTCGATCTCGTCGAGCAGCACCACCGAGTAGGGGCGCCGGCGCACGGCCTCGGTGAGCTGACCGCCCTCGTCGTAGCCCACGTAGCCGGGGGGCGCGCCCACCAGCCGCGAGACGGAGTGCTTCTCCATGTACTCGGACATGTCGATCCGCACCATGGCCTGCTCTGAGTCGAACATGAACTCGGCCAGCGAACGGGCCAGCTCGGTCTTGCCCACCCCGGTGGGCCCGATGAACAGGAAGCTGCCGATCGGCTGATCGGGGTCCTGCAGGCCCGCGCTCGAGCGGCGCAGGGCGTTGGAGACCGCCTCCACGGCCTGCTCCTGCCCGATCACCCGGTCGTGCAGGCGCTCCTCCATGTGCACGAGCTTGGCCACCTCGGACTCCATCAACCGTGACACGGGGATGTGGGTCCAGCGGGCCACGACCTCGGCCACGTCCTCGTCGTCGACCTCCTCCTTGAGGAAGGTGCGGTCGGACTGCAGCTCGCGCAGCCGGGCCTCGGTGTCCCTGCCCACCTGCTCCAGCCGCGGGATCTCGCCGTAGCGAAGCTCCGCCGCCCGCTGCAGGTCGGACTCGCGCTCGGCGCGCTCGGCGTCGCGGTGGGCCTGCTCCAGGCTCTCCTTGGCCGCGCGGATCGCGTCGATCGCCTCTTTCTCTCCCTTCCAGTGGGCCTTCTTCTCGTTGCTCTGCTCGCGCAGGTCGGCCAGCTCGCGCTCGATCGACTCGCGCCGCGCGACGCTCGCCTCGTCGGTCTCCTTCTTGAGCGCCTGCTGCTCGATCTCGAGCTGCTGGATGCGACGCTCCACGACCTCTATCTCCTCGGGCATCGAGTCGATCTCGATCCGCAGCCGGGAGGCGGCCTCGTCGATCAGGTCGATCGCCTTGTCGGGCAGGAAGCGATCGGCGATGTAGCGGGCCGACAGCGTCGCGGCGGCGATCAGCGCGGCGTCCTGGATGCGAACGCCGTGGTGGATCTCGTAGCGCTCCTTGAGGCCGCGCAGGATCGCGATCGTGTCGGTCTCGGACGGCTCGCCGACCTGGACCGGCTGGAAGCGGCGCTCCAGGGCGGCGTCCTTCTCGATGTGCTTGCGGTACTCGTCGAGGGTGGTCGCGCCCACGGCCCGCAGCTCGCCGCGGGCCAGCATCGGCTTGAGCAGGTTGGCGGCGTCCACGGCGCCCTCCGCGGCACCGGCGCCGACGATCGTGTGCAGCTCATCGATGAACAGGATCACCTGTCCGTCGGAATCGGAGATCTCCTTGAGCACGGCCTTCAGCCGGTCCTCGAACTCGCCGCGGTACTTGGCGCCGGCGATCAGCGAGCCGATGTCCAGGGCAATCACCCGCCGGTCGCGCAGCGAGTCGGGGATGTCGCCCGACACGACGCGCTGGGCCAGGCCCTCGGCGATGGCGGTCTTGCCCACGCCCGGCTCGCCTATCAGGACGGGGTTGTTCTTGGTCCGGCGGGAGAGCACCTGGATCATGCGTCGGATCTCGTCGTCGCGCCCGATCACCGGGTCGAGCTTGCCCTGCTCGGCGGCCTCGGTCAGGTCGCGGCCGAAGCGCTCGAGCGCCTGGTAGCGGTCCTCGGGGTTCTGGTCGGTCACGCGATGCGGGCCACGGACCTGGTTGACGGCCTCGATGAGCTGATCATGGGTGGCGCCGACGTCGACCTTCGGGTCGGCGGCGAGGGCGAGCAGCAGGTGCTCGGTGGACACGTACTCGTCGCCCAGCTTGCGGGCCTCGTCCTCGGCGCTCTGGAGCAGCTCGATCGTCTCCGAGGCCAGCGAGGGCGACTCGGTTGCGTCGCCCGTGATGGTGGGAAGAGCATCGAGTGCGGAGTTGGTCCGCGTCCGGATCGCCGCCAGATCGGCCCCGGCGCGCTCCAGCACGGGAGCCACGATGCCTCCCTCCTGCTCCAGCAAGATGCCGAGCAGGTGGTGGGGCTCCGTTCGGGCGTGTTTCCTGGCCGCCGTCAGGCGCTGGGCGGCGGCAATCGCCTCCTGGGACTTCACGGTGAACCTGTCTGCCTGCATGGCTTCTCCGGGGTGGTTGGGTGGCACAGATCTAAGTCTCGGGGACTTAGGTTAGAGATCGCCCACATAAGCGTCCAGACAGATCGAAGCCCAGGTTATTCGTGACCGGGCGCCGGTCTCCTCCACGCACCCGGCCGTTTGTACAAACCATCCTGGCCACGGGGAGATCGCCATTTGGCCTTTACCCCCGTACCCTTCTGTCGGTGGACGGCGCGACCGGCGGACATCCCCTTGCCGTGAACGGACTCCCGCCGGCGGGTGGTCTGTACGATCCCCGCAACGAGCGTGACGGGTGCGGCGTGGCCTGCCTGGCCCGCCTGGACGGCGTGGCCACGCGCGAGACGGTCGAGCGCGCCATCGGTGCGCTGGTGAACCTCGAGCACCGCGGAGCCGAGGGCGCCGACCCCTCGACAGGTGACGGTGCCGGCATCCTGATGCAGATCCCGGACGCCTTCCTGCGGGCCGAGGTCCCGTTCGACCTCCCGCCCGCGGGCGCGTACGGCGTGGCCACGTGCTTCCTGCCCCAGGACGACGGCCGGCGCGCCTCGATGGAGGAGCTTCTGGAGGCCACTGCCCGCAAGGAGGGCCTGGACGTGATCGGCTGGCGCGACGTGCCTATCACCGCCGAGGAGGCGGGCGAGCGCTCGCGCGCGGTCGCACCGTACTTCCGTCAGGTCTTCTTGAAGCCGGTGCCAGACGCCGCCGTCTACGAGGCCGACACGATGTCGGCCGAGCCGGGGGCATCCGAAGCCGACAGGATGTCAGGTGAGTCGAGGGCATCGGACGACCTCGAACGCCGGCTCTACGTCATGCGCAAGCAGGCCGAGAGGGAGTCCGACGGCGAGCTGTACCTGCCCAGCTGCTCCTCGCGCACAATCGTCTACAAGGGGATGCTCTCGGCGCCGCAGCTGTCGCGCTTCTACCCCGACCTGGCCGACGACAGGGTGGCCAGCGCGCTGGCCATCGTCCACTCGCGCTTCTCGACCAACACCTTCCCCAGCTGGGCGCTGGCGCACCCGTTCCACATGAGCGCGCACAACGGCGAGTTCAACACGCTGCTGGGCAACGTGAGCTGGATGCGGGCCCGCGAGGCGCGCCTGGCCGCGGGCCCGTTGGGCGATCGGGTGTCCCGGACGCTGCCCGCCATCGGCCCCGGCCTCTCGGACTCCGCCGCCTTCGACGCGGTGCTTGAGCTCCTGGTCCAGGGCGGGCGCTCGCTTCCCCATGCGGTGATGCTCATGACTCCGGAGGCCCACGAGGGCCGTCCGGACATGCCCGAGGCGCTCACCGACTTCTACGACTACGGCTCGATGCTGATGGAGCCCTGGGACGGCCCGGCGTCGGTGACCTTCACCGACGGTCGCATCCTGGGCGCCACGCTGGACCGCAACGGCCTTCGCCCGGGCCGGTGGGTGGTCACCCGCGACGGCTGGTTCGCCCTGGCGTCGGAGGCCGGCGCCTTCCACGTGCCCCCCGAGGATGTCGAGCGCGTGGG
>JBBJOH010000212.1:0-3219 GCA_037720995.1 Thermoleophilaceae bacterium | reverse complement strand
TCGAGCAGAACAGGATCCCGAGGTCGGCGTACTCCTTCTTGAGGTTCTCGTAGACCGGCTCCTGGCGCCAGGTGCCGACGACGCCGGCGAGGTGCTCGCGCTCGGCCTCCGGGATGCCCAGATCCTCGTAGGTCTGCTTCATCTCGGCCGGGACGTCGTCCCAGCTGTTGTAGCGCCCCGCCGTGGGCGGGCTGTAGAGCACCAGCTCGCTCAAGTCCAGGCCGGAGAGGTCGACGCCCCAGGTGGGGATGGGCTTGCGCTCGAAGATCTCCAGCGACTTGATGCGCATGTCGCGCATCCACTGCGGCTCGTCCTTGATCTTGGACAGCTCGGTGATGACCTCGCGCGAGATGCCCTTCTGGGCGATGAGCTGGCCCTGCTCGTCCTCGACGATCGGGCTGGGCTTTGCGATTCGCGGGGAAGGATTCGGCATGGACGCCGAATCCTTCGTACGTGTTCGGTCCGTGGCTGCCATAGATCCTTTACGTCGGGTTTTGCTCGGCTTTGCTCGAGCGGACAAATCCGCCCGCCTAAGTCGGGTATCCGATTGTACCTACGTATGGAGATGCGTTCAGGCCCAGTTCGCCGGCCGCGTCGATCCCGCACGCCAGAGCCACATTAGGCTACCCTAACGCCGATGACGCGCCGCAAGCTGATCCTCGGTACGTCGCTGCTGGCCCTGCTGGTCGCGGGCGCTTTCGTCGGCGTGGTGCTGGCCACCTCGGGCGGAGGGGACAAGCTGACGGTCTACACGGCGCGCTCCCACTACGGCGAGGAGAAGCCGTTCAAGCGGTTCGCGTCGAACGAGGGCGCCGACCTGACCCTCTTCGGCGGCGA
Source organism: Thermoleophilaceae bacterium (assembly GCA_037720995.1). GTDB lineage: Bacteria > Actinomycetota > Thermoleophilia > Solirubrobacterales > Thermoleophilaceae > JAAYBF01. The sequence goes on along the minus strand of JBBJOH010000212.1, from coordinate 2,382 downwards.
TGCCTCCTCGCTGTACGAGCGGCTGAAGAACGAGGGGGCCGACACCAGGGCCGACGTGCTGATCACCGTGGACGCCGCCAACCTGTGGCGCGCCGAGCAGGCCGGGCTGCTGGCGGCGGACCGCGACCCCGCCGTCGAGCGCCACGTGCCGGCCGATCTGCGCGACCCGCAGGGCCGCTGGTACGGGCTGACGGTCCGGGCGCGCACGATCATGCGCTCCACCAAGCGCGTCAAGCCGGCCGACGCGGCCACCTACGAGTCGCTGGGCGACCCGCGCTGGAAGGGAAGGCTGTGCCTGCGCTCGGGCACCAGCGAGTACAACGTCTCGTTCGTGGCCGACCGGATCGCCAAGGACGGTGCGGCCGCGACCAAGGCGATGCTGAAGCGCTGGATGGCCAACGACCCCGACATCCTGGGATCGGACACCGACGTGCTGAAGGCGATCGCCAACGGCGCCTGCGACGTTGGGTTCACCAACTCCTACTACCTCGGCCGCGAGCTGGAGGAGGATCCCGGCTTCCCGGTCGCTCCGGTATGGGCCGACCAGAAGGGCCGCGGCACCCACCTGAACCTGTCGGGCATCGGCATCGTGAAGGGCGCCGACCAGAAGGAGCAGGCGAGGAAGCTCGTCCGCTTCCTGACAGAGCCCTCCCGGCAGCGTGCCTTCGCCCGGAGCAACCACGAGTTCGGCGTCGACTCGCAGGCCGACACGACGCCGGAGATCAAGCAGTTCGGCTCCTTCAAGCGCGACCCGATCGACGTCGCCGGGGCTGGCGAGCACCTCGATGACGCCGTGAAGATGATGAGCTCCGTGGGGTGGAGATGACCTCGGTGCGGTGCTCGCCCGATTGACATCGGGCTGCGCTCCTCCCGCATGAGAACCCCGGTGTGGCGCTCGTCGGCCCGGCGTCCCGACGGCTGGACGGTGTTCACGGTGCTGGCCGCCGCCCTGGTGGCCGGTCCGCTGCTGGTGCTTCCCGCCTCCTTCGTGGCGGCCCCCGACGCGCTGGGGGACTTCACCGGGCTGCTGCCCGATGCCGCCCGGGCCACGGCGATCCTGGTGCTGGGAGTGGGCCTGGGCACCCTGGTGCTGGGCACCGGGCTCGCCGCGCTGGTCTGCTTCTGCGACTTCCCCGGCCGGGGCTGGCTGGAGTGGGCGCTTGTGTTGCCCCTGGCGATGCCCTCCTACGTGTTCACGCTGTTCGCGCTGGGCGCGCGGGACGGCCTCGGGCTGACGTGGCTTTCGCTGCGCTCCTCGGGCGGCGCCGTCGTCGTCTTCTGCCTGACGCTCTACCCCTACGTCTACCTGCTCGCCCGCAGCGCTTTCCTGAGCCAGGGGGCCGAGCTGGTGGAGGCGGCGCGCGGCTTGGGCCTCTCGCCGCTCAGGGCGATCGCCCGGGTGGCGGTCCCGATGGCCCGGCCGGCGATCGTCGGCGGCGTGGCCCTGGCCCTGATGGAGTCGCTGGCCGACTTCGGCTCGGTGAACCTGCTGGGCGTCCCCTCCTTCACCAACGCGATCTACAAGGTCTACAACGGGGCGTTCGACCGCGCCGCCGCGCTGCAGCTGGGCACCATGCTGGTGTCGGTGACCCTGCTGCTGCTCCTGCTCGAGCGCGCCTCCCGGGGGAGGGCCCGCTACTCCCAGGAGGGCGGTGCGGGCCGCGCCGGTGCCCCGCTGCGGCTGCGCGGGCCCGCCGCGCTGGCCGCCGTGGCCGGGCCCGGGCTGCTGCTCGCCCTGGTCGTGGTGGCGCCGGTCGCGCAGCTGGCGGTCTGGACGGCGCAGTCGGTCTCCGCGGGGCTGCTCGCCCCCGAGTTCGGTACCGCCGCCCGCAACTCACTGCTGCTGGCCGCCATGTCGATCGCGCTGGTGGTCGGGGTGGCGCTCGTGCTCGCCTACGGCCGCCGCGCGAGCCCCTCGACGGCCGGATCGCGGGCCGTGCGCGTAGCCACCATCGGCTATGGGCTACCCGGCTCGGTGGTAGCCGTGGCGGTGGTGGTCCCACTGGGCTGGCTTGACCACCGGCTCGACGACGCCACCGGGGTCGGGCTGCTGCTCACCGGCACCGTGATAGCGCTGTTTGCGGCCTACGCCCTTCGCTTCCTCGCCCTGGCCTTCCAGTCGGTGGACGCGGGCCTGGAGCGAGTCCCCCGGTCGCTGGACGACGCCGCCCGCGGCCTGGGCTCGGACCGCCTCGACGTGCTCGCCCGGGTGCACGTGCCGCTGATCTCCGGCGCGCTGCTCACCGCTGCGCTGCTCGTGTTCACCGAGGTGATGAAGGAGCTGCCCGCCACGCTGCTGCTGCGGCCCCTGGGTGGCGACACCCTGGCCGTGGCCGTGTGGCAGGCCACCACCGAGTCGCTCTACCGGACGGCCGCCCTTCC
>JBBJOH010000211.1:0-3244 GCA_037720995.1 Thermoleophilaceae bacterium | reverse complement strand
TCGGTGCGGTTGGTGCCCACGTCGATCACCACGGCGCCGGGCTTGACCATGTCGGCGGTGATCAGGCCGCGCCGCCCGGCGGCCGCCACCAGCACGTCGGCGCGAAGGCACTCGGCGCGTAGGTCGCCGGTGCGCGAGTGGCAGTGGGTGACGGTGGCGTCCGCGGTCAGCAGGAGTGCGGCCAGCGGCTTGCCCACCAGCTGGGAGCGCCCCACCACGACGGCGCTGGCGCCGGACAGCGCCACTCCGGCGTGGCCCAGAAGCTCCATCACCCCCGCCGGCGTGCAGGGCACCATGCCCTCGCGACCGTGCATCAGCAGGCCCGCGTTCACGGGCGTCAGTCCGTCGACGTCCTTGGCCGGGTCGATCAGCGCGGTCAGCTCCGCGTCGTCGAGATGGGCGGGCAGCGGCAGCTGGAGCAGGACCCCGTGCACCCGCTCGTCGGCGTTCAGCCCGGCCAGCAGGGCACCCAGATCCTCCGCCGAGACGTCTCCACCGGGCTCGTGATGGAAGGACTCGATTCCCACCTGGGCACAGTCCTCGCGCTTCATCCGCACGTACACCGCAGAAGCGGGGTCGTCGCCCACGAGCACGGTAGCCAGGCCCGGCGTCAGGCCCTCCTCGCGGATGGCCGCCGCGACGCGCTCGCGTACGGCGGCGGCCACCGCCTTGCCGTCGATGATGCGGGCGGTCATCGTTTGCAGCCGCTCACTTCCGTTTGAGGGGGGCGTAGTCGGCCATGAGCTTGCGCTCGGCTCCGTCGGAGGCGAAGCGCACCACCACCAGCCCGCCCGGCTCCATGCCGGTGACCACCCCGTCGCCGAAGCGCACGTGGGTCACATCGTCGCCCAGGGCAAAGCCCGCGGCGGCCCCCGGCGCCGCGACCGCCGCCCCGGGCCGGGGGGCGCTCCACGATCCCGCCAGCGAGCGGGCCGAGGGCTGCTCTTGGGCGTCGGTCAGCTCGGAGGGCACCTCGCCGAGGAACCGGCTGGGCACGTTGAACTCACGCCCGCCGTACATGGCCCGGGTGCGCGCTTGGGTGAGGTAGAGCTCCTTGCGCGCCCGCGTCACGCCCACGTAGAACAGGCGCCGCTCCTCCTCGATGTCGCCGGCCTCGATCGAGCGCGAGTGGGGGAACACCCCGTCCTCCATGCCGATCAGGAAGACGATGTCGTACTCCAGGCCCTTGGCGTTGTGCAGCGTCATCAGGGTGACCACGCCCTCGTCGTCGGAGATCGAGTCCTGGGCGGTGAACAGCGCCACCTGCTGGAGGAACTCCTCCACGCTCGGCTCCTCGGCCGAGGCGTCGTACTCGCGCGCCACGCCCACCAGCTCCTCGAGGTTCTCCAGCCGGCCCTGGCTCTCGATCGTGCGCTCGGCCTCCAGCGCCGCGATGTAGCCGGTGTCGCTCAGGGCGTCCTGGAGCAGGTCGCCCACCGATGCGCCGTCCGCCTCGTCGCGCAGCTTCTCCATCGTCTCCATGAAGCGGCCGACCGCCTTGACCGCCGCGGCGCCCAGCCCGGGGACGCCCGCGGAGTCCAGCGCGACATCGAACACCGGCTCTCCCATGGTGTTCGCGTGCGCGACGATGCGGCCCTGCGAGGTGTCGCCGATCCCCCGCTTGGGCGAGTTGACGACGCGCTGAAAGGAGACCACGTCCTGCGGGTTGGTGAGCAGCGTGAGGTAGGCCAGCGCATCCTTGACCTCGGCCCGCTCGTAGAAGCGCGTGCCGCCGATCACCTGATAGCTCACCCCGTAGCGGACCAGCGTGTCCTCGAGCACACGGCTCTGGGCGTTGGCGCGGTAGAAGACCGAGACGTCGTCGCGCGAGCCTCCCCCCTCCACGTGGCGTTCGATCTCGCCGGCCACGTAGCGGGCCTCGGCGTGCTCGTCCTCCATCTCGCGCACGTGGATGGGCTCGCCCTGACCGTGCTCGGTCCACAGGTGCTTGGGCTTCTGAGCGCGGTTGTTGGCGATCACCGCGTTGGCGGCGTCGAGCACGGTCTGGGTGGAGCGGTAGTTCTGCTCGAGCTTGACGACCTGGGCGTCGGGGTAGTCTCTTTCGAACCCGAGGATGTTGTTGATGTCCGCGCCGCGGAAGCTGTAGACCGACTGTGCGTCGTCGCCCACCACCGCCAGGTTCCGGTGCTCCTCGGTCAGCAGCCGCAGCCACCGGTACTGGGCGTGGTTGGTGTCCTGGTACTCGTCGACCAGCACGTGGCGGAAGGAGCGGCGGTAGCGCTCGAGCACCTCGGGGAAGAGCTCGAACAGGTTCACCGAGCGCAGCAGGAGATCGTCGAAGTCCATCGCGTTCATGCCGTGGATGCGCTGCTCGTAGAGCTCGTAGACCTCGGCCGCGGTCTGCTCGAAGTAGGAGCCCACCTTCAGCCGATAGCCGTCGGCGTCCAGCAGCTGGTTCTTGGCGTCGGAGATCTGACGCTTGATCCCACGCGGCGGGAAGCGCTTGGAATCGGTGCCCAGCTCGTCCATGCAGCGCTTGACCAGCCGCACCGAATCGGCCTCGTCGTAGATGGTGAAGCCGCGGGTGTAGCCCAGCCGCTCGGCGTCGGAGCGCAGGATGCGGGCGCAGGCGGCGTGGAAGGTCATCACCCACATGGCGCGGGTGCGCCGCCCCACGAGCTGCTCGACCCGCTCGCGCATCTCGGCCGCCGCCTTGTTGGTGAAGGTAATGGCCAGGATCTCGGACGGCTGGGCCTGGCCCGTCCCCACCAGGTAGGCGATCCGGCGGGTGAGCGCCCGGGTCTTGCCCGAGCCCGCGCCGGCCAGGATCAGCAGCGGCCCCTCACCGTGGGTGACGGCCTGGCGCTGGGGATCGTTGAGTCCCTCCAGGAGGGCGTCGACACCCGGGCGGGCCTCCGCCTGGGCCTCGCCTTCGGCGGTCAAGCTCACCCGTCCAGGTTAGACCCGGGGTCGGCGGGAAAGGAGGCGCAACCCGATCATCGATCGGCGCTCAGCTCCCGGCCAGGATCCGCCAGGAGTCGTCTATCTTGCGGAACGAGATCTTGCCGCTCTGGCGTTTCTTGCCCGTACCGGTCGAGACCTTGCCCGTGGCCTTGTCGCCGTCGACCTTCACGTCTTTGACCGTGACCTTCTGGGCCTTGGGAGCCTTCGAGAAGTCCCGCCGCTTCACCCGGCTGCGACAGGAGCTCAGCTTCTTGTCGCGCTTGTCCTTTGAGGCATCCGCGAGCCTGCGGGTGATCAACACGTCACAGAGCTTGGACGG
>JBBJOH010000210.1:0-3299 GCA_037720995.1 Thermoleophilaceae bacterium | reverse complement strand
GAAGCGTCGGGGGCGACCGACGAGCCGCCTCCGGTAATCGCGGACAGCGTCTTGGCCGCCGCCGCGGCGCCCAGAGGGGGAAAGAGCATGTTCAGGTCCGAGCGCCGCCCGCCGATCGACTGCTGGAACCTTCGGCAGATCGCGCAGTCGCCGAGGTGGGCGCTCAAGCGCCGCCCCCTCATCTCGCGCCCGTCGCCGTCGGAGATCTTGCGCTGCACCCTCTGGCACTTCATGTCACGGCCCTCGCCGACCTGGCGCAGAGCCACCCGGGCTTCGTAGATGGACTGCTTGGCCGCCGAGGGCGAGATCTGCAGCGCGCTGCCTATCTCCTCGGTGCCAAGGCCCGACAGCTCCCGCAGAACGAGCGCCGAGCGCTGCTGCAGGGGCAGCGTGGCCAGATCGGCGATCAGCTGCTCCAGGCGCTCCTGCTCCGCTCCTTCGGTTCCGGCCGCAGCCGCTGCAAGCGCCGGATCCTCGGCGTGGCGCGTCCGCCGAGATGCCAGCGAGATGGACTCGTTGTGGGCGATTCGGAACAGCCACGGGCGCAGGCCTCCGCTTACCCGCTGGGTGGGCATCGCGCGACATGCCTTCTCCATCGCCGCCTGCAGTGCGTCGCGGGCATCCTCGGGGTTTCTCAGAATCGACAGGCAGTAGCGATACAGGCCGTCGTGGTGGCGGCGATAGATCTCGGCGAACGCCTCCTGGTCGCCGGCAGCGGACCGCCGCGCCAGTCGATCGTCGGATCCTGGGGAGCCCTTCACGAGACGAGTGTCGCAGGGCTGCGGGCAGGGCCGCAACCGGGCGGGAAGCCAAGTGTGGCGCCTTCCCTCACCCTGCCTGGCGGATGGGCTTGATCAGCACCCGCAGGCCTACGCCGAGCCCCAGCAGCGCGATGCCCGCTCCGGCGAGGAGGGCCAGGTCAAGCCCGGTGAAGGGCAGCGCCGTGCCCTGGTTGCGGTCTCCTCTGCCATCCTGGGCGGCGGCCGGGTTGCCGCGCGAGCCCGACCCTGACTGCGACCCCGGCCTCGCCTCCGTGCTCGGCGCCACACGCTGCTCGATGGTCGGCCCCTTGCCGGAGTAGCCGTCTACGGAGGGGGACTGGGCCGCGGCCGGGGCGGTCAGCAGGGCCATCGCGATGGAAGTCAGGACCAGAGAGCGACGACGGATGCGTGATGGCGGGCTTTTCGAAGGCATGACCAGCAGACGGCCGGCGGTGCCCCAAAGTCAGGGTGTATCTCGCAAATCGGCTCACCGGGGCCGAGTGTGCGCGGCCAGACGATCCGGTGCTCAACGCCCTGCGTCGTAGTGTCGCCCGATGATCGCGGGGGACAGCGGGCGGTCATAGAGGGCCAGCTCGTCGAGCGTGGCCTGCAGGTGATCGCCGGCGCCGGGGCCGCGGGCCAGCGTCAGGCCGCGCCGCAGGCGCCCAGCCCGTGCGGTACCCGACTGCGCCCGGGCCAGCACTCCGTCGATGTAGAGGCCAAGGCGACGCCCGTCGGAGGTCACCACGAGGTGGTGGGCGGCGTTGGCCTTCATCTTTGGGCCGAAGACCCGGGTCTTGCCCATGAAGCGGTCCAGCTCGGCCACCGCCCGGCCGCCGGCGGTCATGGAGAGCGTGAGCTCGTCGGACAGAGTCCGAGGTGAGGCGAGGATGGTCCGCGCGGCCGGGCGACCGAACTTCAGCCACAACTCGGCGGAGAGCCGGGGACGGCCGCTCAGGGCCGTGGTGGGGAGGGAAAGCGAGTCGCGCCGGCTGCCGAAGCGCCGGGCCGCGCCATCGAGCGAGCCTTTGACCAGCGGCCTCGTGCGCTGTGGCCTCCCGCGGTAGCGGCCGCGAGCCGACCCACGCGCGGGACGCGCCGTCGCTCCGCGATCGCCCAGGCCGTAGGAGGCGCGCAGGCCCTTGGTGGCCCTGATCGCGTTCCAGTAGGCGCGGGGATCCTTCTTCCCCCTCTCGCCCGGCGTGGCCGGCGGCGCGGCGCCCGGGGCCGGTGGTGTGGTGGGGGTGCCGGCACCGCCTGCCGGTGTCGCGTCCGAGTAGGACGCGGTCAGGTCGATGCCCCCAGGCGGCACCAGCAGGCTGGGGCGGGCCCGAGGGCCGCCGTCGGACCATCGCTGGAAGACGTAAGTGCGTCCGTCCTTGACGAAGCTCGGGGCGGCGCTGAGCTCGGTCTTGAAGCCAACCGCGGTCGGGGCGCCGAAGGGTGCGGCCACGTTGCGACCCGCGTAGGTCATCGATGCGCCGGCGGGGTCGCTCTTCAGCTCGACACTCGTCGTCTCCGGCCGCAGCTGGATGGTCTTGGGATCCGACTTCAGGCCGGCGGAATCCGTGGCCGTCAAGATGACCTCGTAGTAGGAGTCGGCATCGTGGTCGGTGCTGGCGGTGAAGCTCGCGGACGTGCCCGTCTTCGTTGCGCCCGGATGGATGTGCGTGTCGTGGTGCAGCACGATCTTCCACTCGAGCTGCGAGCCGTCCAGCCCTCCGTCCTGCGCGTCGGTGGCCGACCCCGCCAGGTCGATCGCGGCGCCGTCGCGGTAGGTCGACTCGTCGAGCGGGGCCGAGATCGTTGCCGTGGGCCTGCTCTCTCCGGGCGTGATCTGCATCGTCGTGGAGTCTCGGCCGCCCTTCCCGTCGGTCACGGTGAGCGTTGCGGTGAAGCCCCCCGCCCGGGAATAGCTGTGCGAAGGCTTGGAGGCCGACGAATGTGCCGTTCCGTCGCCGAAGTCCCAGTCGTAGCTCAGGGTGTCGTTGTCGGGATCCGTCGATCCCGTGGCGTCGAAGCTCACGTTCAGCGGGGCCGTGCCGCTGCGGGGCGTGGCCGTGGCCACCGCCTTGGGCTCGCGATTGGGCGAATAGACGATCTCCCGAATCACCCCGTAGGCGATGTCCACGGTCACGAGGTTGCCGGTGGGCCCCGCCTCGAGATCGACCATCCACTCGGATCCCGTGGCGAAGGGCTCGGTCCGGGCGACCTTGCCGCCGGCGTCGAATATCAGCCGGCGGATCGTCCGGGCCTCGAAGTCGCCGTAGAAGGCAGTTCCCCGGTACTCCGACGGGTAGGAGGAGCCCGTGTAGGTGGGACCGCCGAGCGCGGTGCGCCCGATCTCCTTGGGGCCGGTCCAGTCCGGGGGGAACTGCCATTCGCCGTGGCGCCACTCGTGGTCGGGCGTGACTTGAGCGGCCGCCGTGCCCTCCTGCGCGTAGATCGACGAGCAGCGCGCCTCGCTGTCGTATCCGGGCGTGCGCTGACCGCCCTCGTAGCAGGGCCACCCGTAGCTCTTTCCGGGCGCCGAGACCA
>JBBJOH010000209.1:0-3314 GCA_037720995.1 Thermoleophilaceae bacterium | reverse complement strand
GCCCGCCACGGCGTCGACCACGAGCACCGCCGCCTCGGACTCGGCCAGCGCCGTACGGGCCTGCGACTGCACCGCACGGGCCAGGTCTCCGCCCTCGCTCGTGTCCACGCCGCCGGTGTCGACCAGCAGGAAGTCGCGCCCGTTCCAGTCGGCGGCGATCTCCTTGCGATCCCGGGTGACCCCCGCCGTCTCGTGGACCACGGCCTCGCGCGTGCCCGACAGGCGGTTCACCAGCGTGGACTTGCCCACGTTGGGATAGCCGACGACGGCGACCTTGGGAGGCGGCACGTTCAGGCCGGGCCGGCGGCGCCGGTCAGCTGCATGCTCAGGTCCCACAGCCGCCGGCGGGCATCGGGGTCATAGGCCTGGGAGTGGGCCTCGGCCTCGCGCTGGCGGTCGAAGAAGCGACCGGTCACGCCCTCGAGCTCGGGCGAGGTGACGAGCCGCACCGTGGCCTCCACCCCGGCCTCCAGGGTGTCCATCGAGCGGCCCCGCTCGTCCATCACGATCTTGGTCGGCATATAGGTCGCCGGGTGCAGGCTGTTGACGGTCACGTCCCGGTCGGCCAGGCGCTCGGCCAGCTCCAGCCCCCAGGAGATCTGAGCCAGCTTGGACTGGCTGTAGGCGCGGCTGCCGTCGTAGCCGTGCTCGATCATCGGATCGTCGAAGTCGATCGGGGCCTGGCCCAGCGACGCGACGTTGACGATCCGCGAGGGGGCCGACTCGACAAGCAGAGGAAGCAGCTCGTGGGTGAGCAGGAAGCCGCCCAGGTAGTTGACCGCGAAGCGCAGCTCGTGGCCGTCGCGGCTTACCTCGCGCTCGGTCGAGTCCGGCTTGCCCGAGCCGATACCGGCGTTGTTGATCACGGCATGCAGCTCGAGCTCGTCGCGGCGGATCCGCGCGGCCAGCTCGCGAACCTCTTCCAGCGAGGCGAGGTCGGCCTCATAGGTGCGCACGCGGTCGGCGCCGGCCAGCATCTCCACGTCGGACTCGGCCGCCGCCAGCCGCTCGGTGTCGCGGCCGTGCATCAGCACGGTCGCGCCCTCCACGGCCAGGCGCTCGGCCACGGCCCGACCGAGGCCGTCGGTGGCGCCGGTGACCAGCACGGTGGCGTTCTCGGGCACTCGCATCAGCCGGTCCTGGACCCGACGAGCTCGACGATCCTCGCCACCACCTCGTCGATGTCGAGCCCGCTGGTGTCCAGCTCGACCGCATCGGCCGCGGCGCGCAGCGGGGAGTGCTCGCGCTCGGAGTCCTGGGCGTCGCGCAGCGCCTGGTCCCGGAGGACCGTCCCCACGTCGGTCCCCAGCTCGGCGGCCCGCCGGCGGGCGCGCTCGTCGGGATCGGCGTTCAGGAACACCTTCAGGGCAGCGTCGGGCACCACCACGGTGCCGATGTCGCGGCCCTCGGCCACCCAGTCACCGCCGGCCATCAGCTCCCGCTGCTTGTGCACGAGGGCGGTGCGAACCTTGGGGTTGGTGGCCACCCGCGACGCGGCCTCGGAGACCTCGGGGCTGCGAATGGCGTCGGTCACGTCCAGCCCGTCGGCCAGGACGCGGTCCCCCATCTCGATCCGAAGCGCCTCGGCCGCCTCGGAGGCGGCGCCCCCGTCCTGGAGCAGCTTGAGCCCCACGGCGCGGTACATGGCCCCGGAGTCGAGGTAGGTGTAACCAAGCGCCTGCGCGAGGGCTCGCGCCACGGTGCTCTTGCCCGCGCCGGCGGGGCCATCGATCGCCACGACCATGGCCGTGAGGCTACTGGCGCGTCTCGAGGTGCTTGCCGATGCGCTCGCCCAGCTCTGGAACGTCGACATCGCCGGTGGCGACGCCGAGCACCAGCGCCTCGGCCTCATCGGCTGTGAACCGAAGGTCAAGCCCATTCATGAGGCAGAACACGCGGGTGGCGCCCCAGGCCAGCCGTTTGTTGCCGTCAACGAGGGCGTGGTTGCGCGCCAGCGAGTGCATGAGGGCCGCCGCCTTCTCCTCGAACGCCGGATAGGCGTCTTCGCCGAAGACGGTGGTTGCGGGTCGCGCCGCGGCGGATGCCAGCAGCCCCAGGTCCCGTACCGAAAGCTCGTCGAGGAGACCCGCGCCTATTTCGAGCAGATCGTCGACTGTGAGAAAGTCGATTGTCTCGCCTGACGTCACTGCGCCAACCGGCGAAGAAGCTCCTTGTCCTCAGTTCGGACGCGTTCGACAGCGGCACGAAGGCGAGCGGGACGGGCCGCCACATACTCGCCGATCGCCGCCTTGGCGACCTCCTGCATCGACCTACCTTCCTCATCCGCCTTGAGGCGCAGAGCATCCGCTTCGCTGTCAGTGAGCCGCAAGTTCATAGCCATCCCGCAAATGGTACCGGGTCGGTACCACCTCAGCGCCGGCCCCAGGACGGGTTCGAGCCGTCGAAGCTCTCCCCTCCCCCGGAGACGTCCTGCACCACCGTGGCCACCGTTCTGCCGTTGCTGACCCGGGCCACGGTCACCCCCGGGCGGTCGTAGGCGATCAGCTTGCCGTCGGGCGAGAAGACGGGGCTGGTGCAGCGCGAGCAGCGCACGATCCGGTCCGTGCCCTTGCCTGCGGCGCTCGTCGTGTAGATGCCGCCCCGGCGGGCAAAGACGACCGCCTTTCCGCTTCCCGACCAGCCCGGGTCGCGGCCGCCCGAGCGGGTGATCCGCTTCAGGCCCTTGCCGCTCGGGGTGACCGAGTACACGTTGCCGCGGCGCTCGAAGGCGATCCGGTTGCGCGAGGACCAGTCCGGATCGGCGGCGTTGCGCACGATCCGCTTGGCCTTGCGGGTGGGCAGGTCATAGACGTAGAGGTCGGTTCGCCCCCCGCTGCGACCGGCGAAGACAACCTTTCGTCCCGAGGGAGCAAACGCCGGCTGGGAGTCATCGGCGGTCACCGCCCGAAGCGCGCTGTAGCCGCTGCCGGCGGCGCCGATCAGCGCCAGGGACCGGCCGGAGTCGAAGACGAGCTGCCGCGCGTCGGGGCGCCAGGACGGGGTCCGGTACTGGATCGAGCAGTCGCCGTCCAGGGCCTTGCCGCCGCTTTGCTGGCACTCGCGCAGGAAGCGGTCCGCGCGGCCGTCGGGCTGGACGGTGGCCACGGCGCGGTAGGCGGTCTTCGCCCCGTCGTCGCCGATTCCGGTGCTCAGCAGGTCGTAGGCCACCCGGCCGTTGCCGCCCTTGAAGGTGGCCTGAGCAGGCGCCGCCGCGCACAGAGTGGCGGCGAGCGCGAGCAGGGTGGCGATGCGGAGGCTCACAAGACCGGATAACAACGGATCGGGACGATCGGTGCGGTCAGCCTGTGATCTTC
>JBBJOH010000208.1:0-3329 GCA_037720995.1 Thermoleophilaceae bacterium | reverse complement strand
GAGCACCCGGCCGCCGAGCAGATCCTCGAGGTCGGGGAGATCGAGCGCAGGCCTGTCACGGCGCGGCTGTGGCGTGTGACGCGGAGCTGGCGCCTGTCGCGGAACCTCGGCGGCCTGACGCGGGGCTGGCGCCTGATGCGGGGCTGGCGCCTGACGCGGCGCTTCGGCGGTCTGAGCTGCTGCCGGTACCGGCCGTGCGCCCTCGGGGGCGGCCCCCTGGCGAACCGGCGCTTGCACGGGCCGCCTCGCCCCTCCTGGCGCGGGCACCGCCGCCTCCACCCGTGAGAGCCGCTCGTTCAACCCGAGCAGCTCCTCCTCCAGCCCCCTGACTCGCTCTTTCAGCATTGCTCGCTCCAAACGTTGTTGACCGCTGGTCGACAGCGACCGTGACACGACTACCGACCATCGGTCAACAGGAGCCGTAGACTGGGGCGATGGCGAAGCCCGCATATGAGCGCCTGCAGGTCGACGAGCGCCGCAGGCGACTGGTGGAGCTGGGCGGGGCCCTGTTCACCCGCCACGCCTACGACAAGCTGTCGATGTCCGCCATCGCCCGCGAGGCAGGGATCTCCAAGGCGCTGCTCTATCACTACTTCCCCAGCAAGTCCGAGTACTTCCGGGCCACGGTGAGCGCCGCCGCGGAGGAGGTCGCCGCGCTCACGGAGCCCGATCCCGCTCTCCCCCCGCTGGAGCAGTTGACGGCCAGCCTCGACGCCTTCCTGGCCTGGATCGAGAAGAACGACGAGTCCTACGCCAAGCTCATGCAGTCGGCCACAGGCGCGAGCGAGGTACGCGACCTGGTCGTCGACGTGCGGCGCCAGACCGGCGACCGGCTGCTCGAGGCGATCGCCCCGGACGGACCCACGCCCGCCGTGCGTACCGCCGTAGAGGGCTGGCTGTGGTTCATGGACGGCGCCTGCCTGGACTGGCTTGACCACCGCGACATGGGCCGTGAGGAGCTGCGCAACCTGCTGCTGGGCACGCTGCTGGGCACCCTGACCGCGGCCGGAGCGCAGCTACCGCTCTGACCGCGGCGACGATCCCTCCACCCACCGCTCGTCGGCGCCCTCGACCTCCTTCTTCCAGATCGGAGCCTCGGCCTTTACGCGGTCGATGATCTCCCGCGCCCCCGCGAAGGCCTCGCCGCGGTGGGGCGAGGAGGCGGCCACCACCACGCTCGGCTCGGTGAGCGGCACGTGGCCGACCCGGTGCTCGACGGCCGCGGCACAGAGGCCGTGGCGCTGAAGCGCGGCCCGGGCGATCTTCGCCATGCGCTCGGTGGCCATCTCGGCGTAGGCCTCGTACTCCAGCCGATCCACCTCACGGGTCACGCCCTGGAAGGTGACCACCGCCCCGGCCCGGCGATCGGTCACCCGCGCCGTGACCGCGTCGAGCGACAGCGGGTCCTCCGACACGGCCGCGTGGACGGCGCCCGCGTCGCCCTCGCCTCCGCTGACCGGTGGGATCAGCGCGAGCTCGTCGCCCGCGACCAGCACCCGATCGGTGGGCGCGTACTCCCGGTTGACCGCCATCACCAGGGGGAGTCCCTCGGCCAGATCACCGAGGCGCTGAAGGGCATCGTCCACCCGCGCTCCCTCGGGGAGGTCGAGCACGATTTCGCCCGCGCCGGCGCGCTCACGCAGCATGGCGAACAGGCGGACAGTGACCTCCACGACGGGAATGCTACGGAGCCCATATCCTTAACCCCTATGGCCACCACACCCGAGCATGAGCCCACCATCGCCCCGATCGTCGGCCCGGACGACGAGCGGCGCTTCACCGACTCGGGAATCGAGGTCAAGCACGCCTACACCGAGGAAGACGTGCCAACGGATCTCGGCCAGAAGCTCGGCGCGCCGGGCGAGTACCCCTTCACCCGGGGCATCCATCCCGAGATGTACCGGTCGCGGCGCTGGACCATGCGCCAGTACGCCGGCTACGCATCGGCCAAGGAGACCAACGAGCGCTTTCTCTACCTGATCCGCAACGGATCCACAGGCCTGTCGATGGCGTTTGACCTGCCCACCCAGCTGGGGCGCGACTCCGACGATCCGCTGTGCGATGGCGAGGTCGGACGCACCGGCGTCGCAATCGACACGATCGACGACATGCGGCGCGTCTTCGACGGCATCCCGCTGGACGAGGTGTCCACCTCGATGACCATCAACGCGCCCGCCGCCTGCCTGCTTCTGCTGTACGAGCTGATCGGCGAGGAGCAGGGCGTGGAGTCCGAGAAGCTGCAGGGCACGACCCAGAACGACATCCTCAAGGAGTACATAGCCCGCGGCAACTTCATCTTCGAGCCCGTGCCGGCCATGCGCCTGACCACCGACCTGTTCGCCTACTGCCACGAGCGGGTGCCCGAGTGGAACACGATCTCCATATCGGGCTACCACATGCGCGAGAAGGGCTGCTCGGCCGTGCAGGAGGTGGGCTTCACCCTCGCCAACGCGATCGCCTACGTGCAGTCGGCGCTGGACGCCGGCCTGGAGGTGGATGAGTTCGGCCCTCGCCTGGCCTTCTTCTTCAACTGCCACAACAACGTGTTCCAGGAGGTGGCCAAGTTCCGGGCCGCCCGCCGGATGTGGGCGAAGATCATGAAGGAGCGCTTCGGCGCGGAGGACCCGAAGTCCCAGACCATGCGCTTCCACACCCAGACCGGCGGCGTGACGCTGGCCGCCCAGCAGCCCCACAACAACATCGTGCGCGTGGCCCTGCAGGGCTTCGCCGCCGTCGCCGGCGGCACCCAGTCCCTGCACACCAACGGCTTCGACGAGGCCCTGGCCCTGCCCAGCGAGACCGCCGCGCGGCTTGCCCTGCGCACCCAGCAGATCCTGGCCACCGAGTCGGGGGCCACCGACACCGTCGACCCCTTCGCCGGCTCCTACTTCGTCGAGAGCCTGACCGATCAGATCGAGGCCGGCGCCCAGGGACTGATCGACAAGGTCGACGAGCTGGGCGGGTCGGTGGAGTGCATCCCGTTCATCCGCGCCGAGGTGGAGGAGTCGGCCTGGGGCTACGAGGAGCGCTACCGAATCAAGCAGGACATCGTGGTCGGCGTGAACGACTACGTGAGCGACGAGGCGGACGAGGTCGACGTTCTCAGGATCGACCCGGAGTCCGAGCGCGAGCAGGTCGAACGACTGACCCAGTTCAAGTCCGATCGCGACCAGGAGGCCGTGGACAAGCGCCTGGAGGAGCTGTGCGAGGCAGCCAAGGGCGACGGCGACCTGATCCGTCCCATTCGCGCCGCACTGAAGGACAAGGCCTCGATCGGCGAGGTCTGCGGCGTGATGCGCGAGGAGTTCGGCGAGTACTCCGAGGCCTAG
>JBBJOH010000010.1:0-12561 GCA_037720995.1 Thermoleophilaceae bacterium | reverse complement strand
GCGCTCGCGCTCGAGATCCCCGCGGAGGAGAGCAGCAGCATCCGCTCCACGCGGTCGGGATGGGTGATGGCGGTCTCCGCGCACACGAACCCGCCCATCGAGTTGCCCACCAGCACGACCGGGCCGAGGTCGAGCCGCTCGCACAGCTCCTCCAGCCAGGCGCCGTAGAGCTCGATCGAGATATCCTCCCGGGGCATCTCGGAGGTGCCGAAGCCGGGCAGGTCCACCGCCACCACGCGTCGGGACTGCGCGAACCGCGGTAGGTTCTCGAGCCAGTTCTGCCATTGGCCGCTGAGGCCGTGCACGAAGACGATCGGGCGGTCCTCGCCCTCCTCGCCGATGTCCACGTAGGCCACCTCGGCGCCCTGGATCTCGATCCGGTGCAGGTGGGCGAGCCAGTCGATCGAGCGCCAGTCGGGGCCGTCGGTTTGCCCGTAGTCGTCTCCCGCGTCGTCCGCGGCGCGGAGGCGAGCCGGCGCCACCTTGGAGAGAATCAGCTTCTTCTTGCGCACGGAGTGCGTACGGTATCGCGATGGCGCCCCGGTGACGATGCCGTGACAATCGAGCGCCGCGTGCACGATGCTCTGGCCGCGATGCTGAAGAACTAGACTCGCGCGATGTCCGAGAGCGCGCGCACGCCGTTGAGCCCTCGGGAGCGCCGGCAGGAGGGCAAGAACCGCGGGGCCACCGTGCCGGCCGTCCGGGGCGATGACCTGCGCCGTCACCTGCCCGCGCTGGAGCCCGACCGGAGGCTGACCGATTGGGGCCGTTCGGAACGCGTCGAGGAAGCGCTCGACAAGTCCCTCGTCGACTTCCTCTACCGCTACTGGTTCCGGGCCGACGTCGAGGGGATCGAGAACGTGCCCTCGGCCGGCGGCGCCCTGCTGGTGTCCAACCACGCGGGGGCCCTGCCGCCCGACGCGACGATGATCGCCAAGGCGATCCGCGAGGAGCACCCGCATCCGCGACCGCTGAACATCACCGTGGAGCACTTCTTCAAGGGCTACCCCGGCCTGTCGATGTTGCTTCCCAAGCTCGGCGCCGTGGCCGCCCACCCGGCAAACGTGCACCGGCTGCTCTACGACGAGCAGCAGCTCGTCCTGGTCTTCCCCGAGGGCCGCAAGGGCACCGAGAAGCTGTACCGGGACCGCTATCGCCTGCGCCGGTTCGGTCGCGGCGGCTTCGTGGAGGCGGCCATGCGGGCGCGCGTTCCGATAGTGCCGGTGAGCGTGGTCGGAGCCGAGGAGGCGGCCCCCGTCTTCGCCCAGATGGGCATGCTCAAGCGGCTGACCGGCCTGCTCTACTTCCCGCTCACCCCGACCTTCCCGCACCTCGGCCCCCTGGGCATGCTCGGCTACCTGCCGGCCAAGTTCAAGCTGCGGTTCCTGGAGCCGATCCACTTCGACGCGCCCGACATGCAAAACGACGGCGCTCTCGTGCAGACCGTGGCCCATGAGGTGCGGGCGCGGATCCAGGAGAGCCTCTTCGACATGCTCTCCACGCGCCGGTCGGTGTGGTTCGGCTGATGCGGTCGCGGCGCTTTCTGATCACCGGCCTGTCCACATACTGGGGCGGGCGGCTGGCCCGGGCGCTGGAGGCCGATCCCGGGGTCGAGGCCATCGTGGGAGTCGACAACGAGGAGCCAGGCGTCGAGCTCGAGCGCACCGAGTACGTGAAGGTGAGCAACCAGCACGGCCTGCTGCGCCGCGTGGTGGAGGCGGCGGAGATAGACACGGTGGTCGATACCCGCCTGGTGGTCGACTCCGCGGTGACGGCCCCGCGCCTCGCCCACGAGAACAACGTGATCGGGACCATGAACATCCTCGCCGCCTGCGGGGAGGGGGGTTGCGTGAAGAAGTTCGTCTTCAAGTCCTCCACGCACTTCTACGGCGCCAACCAGGACGATCCGGCCTTCTTCGACGAGGCGATGGGGCGCCCGCACCCCCCGGGCACCGCGATCGAGCGCGACATCCTGGAAGCGGAGGCCTCGGTCGCCGAGTTCGCCGACCGCAACCCGGGGGTGTCGGTCAGCGTGCTGCGCTTCGCCAACGTGCTGGGCCCCGCCGTGGACACCTCGCACATCGACATGTTCGGCCTGCCCGCCATCCCGATGATCCTGGGCTTCGACCCCCGCTACCAGTTCGTTCACGAGGACGACGTGGTCCACGCCCTCGAGCACGTGGTGCAGAACGAGCTGCCCGGGGTCTTCAACGTGGCCGCCGACGGCGTGCTGGCGCTGTCCGAGGTCGCCGGCCTGCTGGGCAAGCCCTACGCCCCCGTGCTCCCCCCGTGGGGGACGGGGCTCGCCGCGTCGGTGGCCCGGCGCCTGGGAGTAGACATCCCGGCCGAGATGCTGGCCCAGATGCGTTTCGGTCGAGGAGTGGACAACCGCCGCCTGAAGGCCGCGGGCTTTGACTACGGCTACACCAGCCGCGAGGCGGTGGTGGCGCTGGGAGAGCACATGCGCCTTTCCCCGCTGCTGCGCAGCGGGGTCGAGCCCTACCGCTACGAGCGCGAGGTGGAGGAGTTCCTGCGCTGGAGCCCCAACGTGCGCAACGCCCGGCCGAAGGTCCAGGCGGGCGCGGCGCCGGGCCTGCCCGCGCCGCCGGTGGACCACTACGACGACTTGGGGGGCGAAGAGATCATCTCGCTGCTGGGCTCGCTGGAGCGGCCCGACCTCGAGGCGCTGCGGGACTACGAGGCCGGCCACCGCGGTCGTGACGAGGTGATCGGGGCCATCGAATCGATCTTGGCGCGCTCGGACCCTGCCGGTTGACTCATCCGATCGGGCCCGGCGGCCGAATAGACGGCAAGCCGGGTTGCAAACCTGTCACCTAACTGGGAAAGGCCGGCGCGCATCTCTATCATGAGGGCTCGCGGGCTCCGGCAGCATCGTTTCACTCAATGCGCAAAACGTTCTTCATCCTCATAGCCGCCTTGGCCGTGCTCCTCGTGGGGGGAGCCGTCGGCGCGGTCGCCTACGACTCCTCGAGAAAGGACACGATCGCCGAGGGCGTGACGGTGGCAGGGGTGGACGTGGGGGGCATGAGCAGCGCCGAGGCGCGCAGCCGGATCACCGCCGGCGTGGTCAAGCCGCTGAAGAAGCCGGTGACCGTCACCTACGCGGGACGCCGCTACGCCATGTCCGCCAAGGACGCCGGCACGCGCGCAGACGTGGGGGGAATGGTGGATGAGGCCCTGGAGCGCTCGCGCGACGGATCGATCTTCACGCGCGTCTATCGCGACGCGACGCAAAAGAAGCAGGATGAGCCCGTCGCGGCCCGCGTGACCTACTCCAAGATGGCCGCCGGCCGGCTGGTCTCCCGGGTGGCCAAGAACGTCGACCAGCCCGCCCAGGACGCCAAGCTCGCGTTCCCGTCGCTGACCCAGGTCGATTCCAAGGACGGCGTGCGTGTGGACACCTCCAAGCTGCGTACCGCGGTCTCGGCCGCGATCATCGATCCCGACCATCGCACGGTCGCGGCGCCTGTCCAGAAGACCAAGGCGAAGGTCACGCGCGACCAGCTGGCCAGGAAGTACCCGGCCGTTCTGGTGCTCGACCGCGCCGGCTTCAAGCTCAAGCTGTACAGGAACCTCAAGTTGAAGAAGACCTACACGGTGGCCGTCGGCAAGCAGGGGAGGGAGACGCCCGCGGGGCTCTACCACATCCAGAACAAGGGCGTGAACGTTCCCTGGAACGTGCCCAACAGCTCCTGGGCGGGGAGCCTCGCCGGCACCGTGGTGCCCGGCGGCGCATCCGACAACCCGCTCAAGGCCCGCTGGCTGGGGGTCTTCGACGGCGCCGGAATCCACGGAACCGACCAGGTGGCCTCGCTGGGCACGGCCGCTTCGCAAGGATGCGTGCGCATGGCGATCCCGGACGTGGTCGAGCTGTACCCGCAGGTGCCGGTGCAGGCGCCGATGTACATCGGCTGAGCCCTCAACGCCGCAGCCCGGTCAGACGCCGATTGCCTCCCAGTGCACCTCGGTCCAGCCCTGGGCCTCCAAAGAGGCTTGGCGGTCGCCGTGGCGAATGCAGAGCATGCCGATGAAGACGCCGCGCACCTGCTTTACAAGCACCGCGTACCACATGGTGGAGGCGTCGCTGGGCCCGCTGATCGGGTGCCACGGGGACACCGGAACGTCCTCGTCGTCCACGAGGCCGGCTTCGGCGAGCTGCCACGGGGTGGCCGCGCGGCCGTCCTGAGTGTTGATGAAGAACCTCGACCTCGACACGACAGCCCGCAAGCCTAGTTGGGCGAGCGCCCTGCGCCTCTTTCACGACGGCATGCGCCGACAGGGCCTGGCCGAGAAGACCCGCCGCGCCTACGCGGTCGATCTCGAGCAGCTGGCCACCTGGGCCGAGGCCCAGGGCCAGAATCCCGAGATGCTCGACTTCCGGGCCCTGCGCCGGTTCGCCGGGGTCCTCTCCGAGCGGGGCATGTCACGCTCCACGGTGGCACGCAAGCTGGCCTCGATCCGCTCGTTCTACGCCATGCTCGTGCGCGCGGGGCGTCTACAGGCCAGCCCCGCCGACCTGATCTCGAGTCCCAAGCGCGACCAGCACCTGCCCGCGGTGCTCAAGCCGGGCGAGCTGACCGGGCTGTTTGACTCCATGCCCGGCTCGACGGCGCTCG
This sequence comes from Thermoleophilaceae bacterium, assembly GCA_037720995.1. Taxonomy (GTDB): domain Bacteria; phylum Actinomycetota; class Thermoleophilia; order Solirubrobacterales; family Thermoleophilaceae; genus JAAYBF01. The sequence continues at coordinate 7,924 of JBBJOH010000010.1, read as the reverse complement.
AGCTGCGCGACCGGGCCATGTTCGAGCTGACCTACTCCGCGGGACTGCGGGCCGAGGAGGTCGTCGACCTCGATGTCAAGAGCCTCGACGCCGACGCCGAGGAGCTGCGAGTCGAGGGCAAGGGCGGCCGTACCCGAGTCGTGCCGGCCGGGGAGCCGGCGTGGCGCGCGCTTTCGGCCTGGCTGGAGCGCGGCCGTCCCCAGCTGACGGGGGAGCCCGAGCCGGCGCTGTTCGTCTCCAAGACCGGAAAGCGCCTGAGTACCTCAGACGTCAGGCGGCGGCTGACCGGAGCCGTCAGGCGCGCGGCGGTTCAGGGAGGGGTCTCGCCCCATACGCTGCGCCACTCCTTCGCCACCCACCTGCTGGAGGGCGGAGCCGATCTGCGCTCGATCCAGGAGCTGCTCGGACACGCGTCGATCAGCACTACCCAGACCTACACTCGGGTAGAGTCGCAACGCTTGAAGAAGGCCTATGCGCGGGCTCACCCCCGTGCCTGAACAGAGGAACTGTTGGAGACGAACGTCAAGGCGATCGAGCTGCGGGATCTCTGGCGCCGCTACAAGGAGAGCGGCGACCCGCGCTCGCGGGAACGCCTGGTACTGGCCTACTCGCCGCTGGTGAAGTACGTGGCGGGGCGGATGTCCAGCGGGCTGCCCGCCCACGTGGAGGAGGCCGACCTGATCTCCTACGGGTTGCTGGGGCTGATCTCGGCGATCGAGCGCTTCGAGCCGGCGCGCGAGATCCGCTTCGAGACCTTCGCCATCACCCGCATCAAGGGCTCGATCATCGACGAGCTGCGATCGCTGGACTGGGTCCCCCGCTCGGTCCGGGCGAAGGCACGGGAGATCGAGCGCGCCAACGCCAAGCTGGAGCACAAGCTGCACCGGGCGCCGACCGACCACGAGATGGCCGACGAGCTGGAGACCTCGGTCGAGGGCTTCCACGAAGCGCTGGTGCGCATCTCCAACTCGTCCGTGGTCGCGCTCGACGAGCTGTGGGCGGTGTCTGACTCCTCGGGCGACCAGGTCTCCCTGCTCGACACCATCCAGGACGAAAGCGCGGTGGACCCCGCGCACGAGATGGATCTGACCGACATGAAGGACCGGCTGGCCGACTCGATCGCCCGGCTGCCGGAGCGGGAGAAGCTGGTCGTCGCCCTCTACTACTACGAGAACCTGACCCTTCGCGAGATCGGCGAGGTCCTCGGCGTCACCGAGTCCCGGGTGTCCCAGCTGCACACCAAGGCGGTGCTGCGCCTGAAGTCCCGCCTCCAGGGTGACTCGCTCAGCGAAGCCCTCTAGTCCGGGGGGCGTCGGCGTGCCTTCACATGCCGAGGGAGCGCAGCCGGACCGCCGCTCGGACGACGAGCTGCGCCGGCGGTTGGCCCAGCAGGCCGCCGTTGCCGAGCTCGGGCGCCTGGCCATGGCCGGCACCGAGTCGCGGGCGCTGGCCGCCCGCGCAGCCGAGCTGGTGGCCGGGGAGCTCGGGGTTCCCTACGTGATGCTTCTGACCCCGATCCGCGATGGAGGCCTTTCGGTGTGGGCGCACCACGGCATGCCCGCGGCGTTCGACCGCCTCGCTGCTCTGCCGCAGGGCCACGGCAGCCAGGCGCGCTACACGCTCGAGGTCGGCGAGGCGGTGGTGTCGCGCGAGCTCGAGAACGAGGATCGGTTCACCCCCTCGCCCGGTCTGCTGGCCCACGGCGGCCGCAGTGCGGCCACCGTCCCCGTTGGAGTCTCCGGTCGCCCGCTCGGGGTGCTGGCCACAGCGAGCCGGCGGGCGGACGACTTCTCCGACGACGACGTGAACTTCCTCCAGGCGATCGCCAACCTGCTCGGGGCGGCGGTGGAGCGCGAGCGCGCCGAGGCGGAGATCCGGGCCGAGCACGAGCGCCTTGAGGAGGCGCTGCGTCAGGCCTCGGAGGGAGAGGCCCGCTTCCGGGAGCTGGCCAACGCGGCTCCCGTGTTCATCTGGACGGCGAACGCCGACGGCGTGGTCGACTTCATCAACCGCGGCTGGCTCGAGTACACCGGCCGAACGGGGGAGGAGATCGGGGATGCCTGGGAGCTGGGCGTGCACCCCGACGACCAGGAGAGTGTCGGCACGACCTGGCGGCGCGCGCTGCGAAGACGCGTGCCCTGGGAACGCGAGTACCGGTTGCGCCGCCACGACGGCGAGTACCGGTGGATCGTCGACCGCGGGGTCCCCCGCTTGGACGGCGCCCGGCTGCTCGGCTACGTGGGCACGGCAACCGACATCCACGAGCGCAGGGAGATCGAGCAGAAGCTCAGCGAGGCCTACGAGCGCGATCACGCGGTGGCCGAGACCCTCCAGCGCTCGTTGCTGCCCGAGCGCCTCCCCCGGATCGAAGGGGTCGACCTGGAGGCCCGCTACCTGCCGGCCAGTCGCAGCGCGGCGATAGGCGGGGACTGGTACGACGCGATCGAGCTCGAGGACGGCCGGGTCGCCGTGGTGGTGGGCGACGTGGTCGGCCACGGCCTGCGGGCCGCGGTGGTCATGGGCCAGATGAGAACCGCCTTTCGGGCCTACGCGCTGCTCGAGGACTCGCCGGCCGAGACGCTCGCGCGGCTCAACCGGCACCTGATGAAGGAGAGCGAGGACCTGATGGCCACGGTGCTCTACCTGCTCCTGGACCGCGACACCGGTGAGGTCTGCTATTCCAGTGCCGGGCATCCGCCGGCGCTGGTGGTGGGCCGCGCCGAGCGACCGCGATATCTGGAGGGGGGGCTCTCGGTGCCGCTGGGGACCTCGGAGTCATCGACGTTTCGCCAGCAGGACGGGCGAATCGACGCGGGCAGCACGCTGCTGCTCTACACCGACGGCCTGGTCGAGCGGCGCGACACGCCGCTTCAGGACCGTCTCGCCCAGCTTTTAACGGTGGCCGGGATCGCGGACGGCGAGCTGGGCGACTTCTGCGATCAGATCCTGGGCGGCATCCTCGGCGGCCGGCGCCCTGGCGACGACGTGGCCCTGCTGGCCGTACGCCCCACTCCCCCCGAGGTGGGGTCGATCTCGCTGCGGCTCCCGGCCGATCCGGTCGCCCTGGCTCAGCTGCGGCGGCGGATGGGCCGCTTCCTGCGCGCCGCCGGCGCCTCGAGGCTCGAGGAGCTCGAGATCGTCCTTGCCGTGTCCGAGGCCGCCACCAACGCCATCGAGCACGCCTACGGCCCCGCCGACGCCACTTTCGAGCTCGATGCGCGCGTGTCGGGCGGCGAGTTCAGCGCCGAGGTGCGCGACCACGGCCGGTGGCACGAGCGGCGCGAGCAGGATCGCGGCCAAGGCTTGACGATCATCGAAGGGCTGATGGAGGATGTCGCGGTGAGCCCGGGGCCGAGCGGAACCACGGTGTGCATGCGAAAGCGCATCAGAGGACAGGCGTCCGGGTGAGCATCGGCGCCGGCGAGAGGCCTCTCCCATTCGCGTTGCGCTCGCTTTCCTCCCGCTAGCATCGCGCGGGTGAAGAAGGAGCTTCGCCCGTTTCACGATCACGTGACCTGCGATGTGTGCGGGCGGACCATCCTCAAGGGCGAGCACACCGAGCCCTTCCTGGCCCAGGCGGGCGAAGGCCACACCGTCTGCGAGCTGTGCTTCGCCCGCGCCGACGCGGCCGGCTGGGTCCGCGAGGATGCCCACGGCGACGTGCCCGTGCGGTCCCCGCGGCCCGAGGAGCGCCGACCGCTGCTCGGTCGCCTGCGCCGCCGCGCCGCCGAGCCAGAGCCGGCGGCCGAGGCTCAACCTGCGCCGCCGGAGCCCCAGCCCCAGCCGGAGCCCCACGCCGCGCCCGAGCCGGCCGAGGAGCCGGCCTACGAAGAGGAGCCCGCGCCCGTCCCCGCACCGCGGCCCCGTACCCGGCCGCGCGCCAAGATCCAGGACCCCCGGCACGTACGCGGGGTGCCCTCGACGGCCGAGGCCAAGGTCGAGCGCGCGCTGGAGATGTTCAACGCCTCCGAGCATCAGCGCACGATCGCCGGGCTGGCGCGCAGCCTCGGCGCCCCGTGGGCCGCGGCCCTGCCCGACTTGGCCGCGCCGAGCGCCGTCGACCTGGTCGTGGCCTGGGAGCTTTCGTGGTATCGGTTCCGTATCGAACTGGCCGACGCATCCGATCCCGTGGGCCTGGCCGAGAAGGGGGACGAGCTGGACGACATCGACGAAGCGCTGCGCGAATGGAACGCGGGACTCGACGCGGAGGGCCGACTGGTGATAGGAGTGGCGCACGAATGATCTACTGCGTGGTCCCCCAACCGCTGGCCGACGAGCTGCTTCCGAGACTTTCGGACTACTACAAGGACGATCCCCACGTCGAGGTGATCGTGGACCGTCGCGCCCAGGGCGGCGAGCCGGGCACGCACGAGTCCTACTCGGACCGCCGCCGTGCGCGGGTCAAGGGCACGTTTCCCCCGATCGGCCCTTCCGCCGAGAGCTGACGAGCGCTGAACCGCGTGGTGGTGCACGTCGACGGCGGCGCGCGGGGCAACCCCGGCCCGTCTGCCGTGGCTGCCGTGGCTTCTGATGGCTCGGGCCGGGAGCTGGCCGAGCGGGCCGCCTACATCGGCGAGACCACCAACAACGTGGCCGAGTACAGGGCCGTGCTGCTGGGCCTTCAGCTGGCGCGTGACCTGGAGGCCGAGGAGGTCTCGGTGGTAAACGACTCCGAGTTGGTCTCCCGCCAGATCGAGGGCCGCTACAAGGTCAAGAACGCCGGCCTGAAGCCTCTACACCGGCAAGCCATGGAGGAGCTGCGTGGATTCGGCGACTGGTCGGTCACCAGCGTCCGGCGCGAAAGCAACGAGCGCGCCGATCAGCTCGTCAACGAGGAGCTGGACCGGCGCGGGAGCCGGCGTGGCTGAGCCGGCGCACGCCTTTCTGACCGGATATCCGGGCTTCATCGGCCGCCGGGTGGCGGCCAAGCTGCTCGAGGGCGACGGGGATGTCCGCATCACCGCGCTGGTCGAGGCGCGGATGGCCGCCCAGGCCGCGAAGCTGGCGCAGCCGTGGGGTGAGCGACTGGAGATCGTGGCGGGCGACATCGGCGAGCGGCGGCTCGGCCTGTCCGACGCCGACTGGGACCGCCTGACCGAGTCGGTCGACACCGTCCTTCACCTGGCCGCCATCTACGACCTGGCTGTGCCGCTCACGCTGGCCCAGAAGGTGAACGTGGAGGGCACGGGCAACGTGCTCGACTTCTGCCTGGCCTGCCCGGGCCTTCGCCGCCACGTGTACGTGAGCACCGCGTACGTGGCGGGCACGCGGCGCGGAGTGGTCTACGAGCACGAGCTGGTGATCGGCCAGGACTTCAAGAACCACTACGAGAGCACCAAGTTCCAGGCCGAGGTGTGGGTGCGCGAGCGCATGGGAGAGATTCCTACGACGATCCTGCGCCCAGCCATCGTGGTCGGAGACTCCCAGACGGGGGAGACCGAGAAGTTCGACGGGCCCTACTACCTGCTTCGCTCGATCTCCCAGGCCGCTGGGTACGGGCGCCCTCCCGTCCAGTTCGGGCGCGCCGACGCGCCCTTCAACGTCGTGCCCGTCGACTACGTGGTGGCGGGCATGGTCGCCGCCGCCCGCGATGACGCCATGGCCGGGGAGACTCTGCACATGGTCGACCCCGAGCCGCTGAGCGCGCACGACCTGCTCACCGAGCTCAGCACGGAGTACGCGGGCCGCGCCCCCAAGGGCCGCATCCCGCCGTGGATCGTGGCCAACGCCCTGCGCCTCAGCCAGATGCGAAAGGTCTTCTCGGACACGCCGCGCGAGTCGATCGCCTACCTCAACCACCCGGTCTCCTTCGACACCCGCAGGGCGGTCGAGCTGCTTGCCCCCCACGGCCTGCGCCCCCCGAACTTCCGCGAGTACGTGAAGCCGATGGTCGCGTTCTTCGCAGCGCACGAGGGAGACCCCTCCTACGCCCCCAAGCGGGATTGACTCCTACTGGGGGGCGGGGGCGTTTGACTTAGCCCAGGCGACGATGTCCCCCGAGCCGGTCACGTAGTCGCCGCTTGGAAGCCGCAGCACCGGCAGCTTCTCCTGCCCGGTCGTCTCCTTGAGCTGGGGCCGCTTGCCCTTGGTGAACATCCCCATCGGACGGTTCTTGTCGAAGATCTCGGTCTCGTAGTCGTGGCCCGCCTCGGTCAGGGCCTCATGGGCCTTGCGGCACGGGTGGAACCTCGGGCCGCCTTCGTCGAGGTCGCAGGTCAAGAGGGTGAGTTTCTCGGGCATGCCTGAAGCCTTACACTTCTGGGCGGCGAGCAACCGCTCCTAGCCGGTGTGGTCGAGGATCATCCGGGCGGCTTGTTGGGGGACGTCCCACTGCGGGAAGTGCCCGCAGCGCTCGAACCAGTGCATGCGGGCGTCGGGGAAGCGCTCCAGGGCGGTCTCGGCCTGGCTGGGCAGAGTGACCTTGTCCTGGCGGCCCCAGGCGATGGTCAGCGCGCCGGGGGCGGTCCCGGGCGCCGCCCCCTCCTGGCGCGGCCCCTCGGCCAGATCGGCGAGCACGGCGTCGAAGGAGGGCGAGGAGGCGAAGGCGCGCATCTCGGTGAGCAGCAGATCGGGGTCCAACCGCCAGGGATGAGCGGAGAACTGGGAGAAGAGCAGAGTGCGCCCGACGGCGCTCGCGGTGAGCGTGGGCATCACCCCCATCAGGGAGCGCACGAGCCGGATCGAGGCCGCGACCGAGGCGTGGAAGACCTTGGCCTGGCGATCGGTCCAGAACCCTCCCGGGTCCAGCGCGACAACGCTGCCCACGCTGGAACCGCGCCGGACCAGCTCCAGCGCCATCCTGGCGCCCATCGAGCTGCCGGCCACGTCGACGCCGTCCAGACCCTGCTCGCCGATGAAGGACTCCACCGTGTCGGTCAGCGTGGCGACCGACTCCCCGCCCGGTACCGGTGGCGTCTCCCCGAATCCCGGAAGGTCGACGGCGATCACCTCCCGCCGGGCGGCCAGCGTGTCCATGATCGGGTCCCAGGAGCGCGCGCTCTGACCCAGACCGTGGATGAGCAGGAGAGGCTTGCCGGTCCCTCGGCGTAAGTGATTCATACCGGAGGTCTATCCGGTTCGAGACGCGGGGGGCGCCATCGTCTGTCTCACCCGCGCGGGCAACCGCATATCGCGATGCCGGTCCCCGACGACCTCAGGCGCCCTGAATGATCCTCTGCCGCGCCGCGGCGCGATCGAATCGGGCGGGCTCGGTGTCCTGGACGAAGGCGGCCAGCAGGTCGGCGAACCGGTCGGGATCCTCGAGGTGGGGGAAGTGGCCGCTCTCCTCGAAGATCTCGAGCCGGCTATCCGGCGCCAGACTCCCCGCGGCCCTCGTGTGCTTTGCGGGGATCACCGCGTCACGCGCTCCGGCCACCATCAGGGTCGGGATGTCGGCGGCGAGGTAGAGCTTGTCGGCGGCGGCCACGCGCTGGCCGCGCGGCGTGATCACCGACCGGGCGGTGCGCACGAACGCCTCCCGGCGCTCGCGATCCGACAGCGAGGAAAGACCCCCCACGATCTCCGCGAAGTCACCGCCCGGCTTGAGGCCGGCGCGACCCAACGCTCCGCCGACCAACCCCGCGACGCGCATCACCGGCCACGTGGCGCCTAACCCGATCACCCGCTCGGCGAACGGCAGGGTGGCGGCACGGATGGCCAGGCTCACCTCTCGGCCCAGCCCTCCGCTGGAGACGAGCACCATCCGCTCGACCGCCTCGGGGAACTGGTAGCCGAACTGCATCACGACCCCGCCGCCGAGCGAATGACCGACAATCGTCACGCGCTCCTCGTCCAGGACGCTTAGGAAGTCGCGCAGGATCGACGCATGCGCTCCGAGGGAGTGGTCGCCGCGGTGGCGCTGGGAGCCGCCGTGGCCCGGGAGGTCCGGGGCCAGCACGTGCAGTCCGCGGGCGGCGAGGCGCTC
>JBBJOH010000207.1:0-3349 GCA_037720995.1 Thermoleophilaceae bacterium | reverse complement strand
CTCAGTCGGCCCGGGGCGGGTCGTCCTCGAAGCCGGGCGCCTCGTCCTCGGCCTGATCGGGGTCCACGCCCGGCGGGTCGGGGGGCACCTCGGTACCGGCCGGGTACTCGGGGTCGTCGGGGTCCGGCTCGGGCCTGTCAGGGATTCGCTCCATCGCTGGCGCCTACCCCACTGATGGTGGCGGAAACGAGTTCCCGTCACCGCCGGCCTCGCCTGCTACCCGGTGTACCCTGGCCCGATGCCAACCACCGTGGTCACCGGCGGCGCCGGCTTTCTGGGCTCCAACCTGTGCGACTACCTGCTTTCGCGCGACCACCGCGTGATCTGCATCGACAACCTGGAGACGGGGTCGCTGGGCAACATCGCCCACATCCGCGACGACGAGCGCTTCTCGTACCGGATGGTGGACATCACGTCGCACTTCGAGGTCGACGAGGCGGTCGACTTCGTCTACCACATGGCCTCGCCGGCCAGCCCGATCGACTACGCGCGACTGCCGCTGCACACGCTGAAGGTGGGCGCTTATGGCACCCACAACTCGCTCGGCCTGGCCAAGGTCAAGCGCGCGCGCTTCCTGCTGGCCTCGACCTCGGAGGTCTACGGCGACCCTCTGGTGCACCCCCAGCCCGAGACCTACTGGGGCAATGTGAACCCGATCGGCCCGCGGGGCGTGTACGACGAGGCCAAGCGCTATGCGGAGGCGCTGACGATGGCCTACCGGCGCCAGCAGGGCTTGGACACGGCGATCGTGCGGATCTTCAACTCCGTCCTGGCCGACGAGCAGGTGCTCTATGACGACGGTCGCGAGCTTCGCCGCGAGACCGCGGAGCAGGCGGCGATGAGGTTGGGCCTGCGTGCCCGGTCGGCGGCCTACGCCGGGGCGGCCGGCCAGGCCCCGCCCACCGAGGCCATGGAGTTCCCGCTCGACGGGGTGACCCTGCCGGCCTTCGGGGACGATGCCCGCATCGAGGCCCGCGAGGCGTCGGCGCTGATCGCCCATCCCACCGACCAGCGCTGCTTCGAGGTCCGCACCCGCTACGGACGATCAATTCGCGTGACCGGCGATCACTCGATCTTCGTCGAGTCCCCACACGGTCCCGAGCCGCGGCCGGTCACGAGCCTCGAGGTCGGCGATCGGGTTGCACTGGCGCGGCGTATCGAGGTTCCGGAGCGCGACCGGACGTCCGTGGACATGCTCGACGTCTGGCGACGGGCCGAGCGTGACCCGTGGGACCTGTCGGTGGAGGCGCCTGGCCTCGGCGCGCTGGCCTGGCAACAGCGCCGGGACCTTTTCGGCCTGATGGTCAGCGAGCACCGAAACGCGGGTCCCAACTGGCGCAACGGCGCGTGGACGGCGATCATCCGCATGCGCGAGACCGACCGGCTGCCTCTGCCGGTGGCCCGCAGGCTCGGCGCCCCGCTGCCCTCCGAGGCCCGGGTGCGTCAGAGGTCGCGGGGACGCTCCGTGCCGCTTGCCCGCGACGTGGCGATCACCGACGACCTCCTATGGCTGCTCGGCCTCTGGGTGGCCGAGGGCTGCGTCCACGAACGCCCGGGCGACTCGTTCATGACCATCGCCGGCGAGCGCGTGCTGCTGGACCGCGCCGCGGCGGTGCTAGAGGGCCAGCTCGGGCTGCACTGCGTCCGGCGTGAGGCGAGCGAGGCGCGTGCCGCATCGCTGTTCGTGCATTCCAAGCTGCTGTGCATGCTGATGGACCACCTGGGCTTTCCCGACAACCGCAAGCGCATCCCCGGCTGGATCCTGGGCCTCCCGCTGTCGCGGCTGAAGTGGTTCATGGAGGGCTACCGCGAGGGTAACGGCGTTCACTCGGGCGAGAAGCTGCGCGAGGGAGTGCGCCACGAGTTCTCGACGGTGTCGGAGGAGCTCAAGGACGACCTGGTGGTGGCGTTCGCGCGCTTCGGCCTGGTGCCCTCGGTCGGTCGGTACGAGTCGCGCATGCGCCACAAGACCGGTGAGCGCGTCTACCCGTTCTGGCGTCTGACGCTGTGCCAGGTCTCTCCCTGGAGCCCGCTCGAGTGGGACTCGGGCACGCGGCAGAAGCTCAACGCGCGCGTGACCGGCGACCTGCTCTGGGCCTCGATCACCGCGATCGAAGAGGTGCAGGCCACGCCCCTCGTCTATGACTTCTCGGTCCCCGACGCGGAGAACTTCTGGGCGGGCGGAGGCGTGATGGCCCACAACACCTATGGGCCTCGGATGAGGCCCAACGACGGCCGCGCCATCCCCGCCTTCATGAGCCAGGCGCTGACCGGCAAGCCGATCACCGTCTTCGGCGACGGGAGCCAGACCCGGTCGTTCTGCTACGTCGACGACCTGATCCGCGGCCTGGTGCTGCTCAACGAGTCGGGCGTGAACGATCCCGTGAACATCGGCAACCCGTACGAGATGACCCTCCTGGAGATGGCCCAGCAGGTGGTGGAGGCCACCGGCGCCAAATCCGAGATCGTGTTCGAGGCCCTGCCCGTGGACGACCCCCAGGTCCGCCAGCCCGACATCACACGCGCGCGCGAGCTGCTGGGCTGGGAGCCCCAGGTCGATCTGCGTGAGGGGCTGCCCAAGACGGTCGACTACTTCACCCAGATCCTGGGAACCCGGGCGCCGGTATGAGCTCGTCGGAGGCCAGGAACCTCGAGGCGATCGTCAAGGCGATCGAGCAGCACGACCGCAGCTGCGAGTACCCGGCCGTGGCGGTGGCCATGAATCCCTACGAGCTGGAGAGGCTGGGGTGGGACACGATCAAGGGGCTTCCCATCCGTCCCGATCCCGAGCTGGGCACCGGTCGCTTCAACGTGATCTGCGCCGGCGACGAGTCCGAGGACTCCGAGGAGGAGGCCGTGGAGGCGGTGGCCGGTCAGGAGACGCCGCTCGAGGTGGCGGTGCCGGTGCGGGCGCCCTAGGCAAATACCGTAATCACAGACGGGTTTAGCGCCTTTGCGCTAGAGTGACCGCGTGGCAGTAGCGAGCGCACCCACCACCCGCCGGCACAGCGACGTGATCGACTCGGCCCGGCGGCGCCTCGAGGTCTTGGAGCGCGCGGGTGCCGTGGCGCTTTTCGGCGCCGGCGCCCGCGAGTGGACCGACGGCCTCACCGCCCAGCGGATAGACATCGAGGACATCGCCGCGGTCGGAGGCCGAGCAGTCGCCCTGATGGTCCAGCGGGGCCGCGATCACGACGGGCTGTGGGTCGAGCGCCGCATCTCCGCCGTGTTCAGCGATGACGCCGAGCCGATCCTGCACGGCAGCTGGGTAGACGGGCTCGACTCCGCCAGCCGCGCCTAGGTGTAAGACCCGACCACGTTGTTCAGCTCGGCGAGCCGAGTTCCGGGC
>JBBJOH010000206.1:0-3369 GCA_037720995.1 Thermoleophilaceae bacterium | reverse complement strand
CCCCGACATGGGCTCGCTGATCATCACCCACTACACGCGCATCCTCAACTACGTGAAGCCCGAGTTCGTGCACATCATGCTCGACGGCCGGATCGTCCGCGCGGGCGGCCCCGAGCTGGCCGACGAGCTCGAGGAGAAGGGCTACGACTTCATCCGCGAGGAAGTGGCCGCCAATGCCTAGCGGGAGGAGCACAGAGGGATCGGAGATCCCTACCTCCGGTAGGACAGGCCGGCGAGCACCGCACCGAGGTTCTCCTAGCTGGCTGGAGGAGCACCGTGAGGCCGCGCTCGAGCTCTATGAGTCCGAGCCGGTGCCCACGTGGCGCCGCTCGGGCTTCTGGACGACGTCGCTGCGCGGCCTGGACATCGACGCGCTCGAGGCGCGCCGCTACGAGCCGCTGGCCGACGACGATCCGCTGCCCGAGCTCGTGGCCCAGGACATCGGCGACGCCGACCTCGGCGGGCTGATCGTCCAGCGCGGCGCCACCACGATCCGCTCGTGGATCGACCCCTCGCTCACCGAGCTCGGCGTGATCGCCTGCTCGCTGGAGGAGGCGGTCGAGAGGCATCCCGACCTCGTCGAGGAGTGGTACTACAAGCGACTGTCCGCGGACGAGGGCAAGTTCGCCGCCGCGACCGCCGCGTTCTGGACCGGCGGCGCGTTCGTGTGGGTGCCCGGGGACGTGAAGGTCGAGAAGCCGATCCAGATCGTCTACCTGCTCGACGAGCCGGGCGTGGTGCAGTACGGCCGGACGCTGATCGTGGTCGGCGATCACGCCGAGGTGTCGATCCGCGAGTACTGCCTCGGCACCGCCTTCGAGGGCCAGGCGCTGCACGCCGGCGGCTTCGAGCTGTTCGCCCGCCCGGGCGCGCGCGCCAAGCTCGCGCACTTCCAGGACTGGGGCCCGGGCGAGGTCTACGACATCTCGACCAAGCGCGTGGAGGTGGCCAAGGACGCCTTCGTCAGCTGGGTGCCGATCCACCTGGGCGGCCGCCTGACCAAGCAGACACTGGACCTGATCACCGCCGAGCGGGGCTCGGACATGCGCCACACCGGCATGTACTTCACCGAGGGCGAAGAGCACCTCGACCTGTTCACCACCGACCGCCACGAAGCCGGCCACACGGCGGGCGACACGGTATGGAAGGGCGCCCTCACGGGCTCCTCGCGCGCGTCGTATGAGGGCCTGATCGAGATCATCGAGAACTGCCAGGAGACCCACACCTACCTGCAGACCCACCAGATGCTGCTCTCGCAGAAGGCAAAGGGCGACGCCATCCCCTCGCTGATCGTGAAGACCGACTCCGTGTCGGCCTCCCACGGCGGGACCGTGGGCGAGCTCGACGAGGAGCAGATCTTCTACATGATGACCCGCGGCATATCGCGCTCCGAGGCTGTGCGGGTGATGGTCGAGGGGTACTTCGAGGAGGTCGTGCAGCGCCTGAACGATCCGGGCCTGGAGGAGCTGGTACGCCGCCGGATCGCCCAGAAGCTGCACTCGGCCGAGGACCAGGTGCGCGAGTTCATCGGCGAGCGGGCCGAGCTGTCGTGAGTCAGGTCGCCCCCACCCTCGACGTCCGCGCGGACTTCCCTGTGCTCGCCGAGGGTCCGGGCGCGGGCGAGCGCGGGCTCGCCTACCTGGACTCGGCGGCCACGTCGCAGAAGCCGACGGCCGTGATCGAGGCTATGTCGAACTTCAACCGCCGCTCCTACGGGACCGTGCACCGCAGCGTCTACGCGCTGGCCGAGGCCTCCACCGAGCTCTTCGAAGGCGCGCGGACACGGACGGCCGAGCTGGTCTCCTGGGACCCCGAGACGACGATCTTCACCGGCAACGCCACGGCCTCGATCAACCTCGTGGCCTATACGTGGGGACGCCGGAACATCGGCCCCGGCGACGAGATCCTGCTCACGCAGATGGAGCACCACTCCAACATCGTCCCGTGGCAGATGCTGGCCCAGGAGAAGGGCGCCACCATTCGCTGGCTGCACGTGTCCGAGGACGGCCGGCTGTCGCTGGACGAGCTCGAGGAGGTGCTGGCGCAGGGCAGGGTAAAGCTGGTGTCGGTCGTGCACGTGAGCAACGTGCTGGGCACGATCAACCCGGTGGCCCAGATCGCCGCGCGCGCCCGCGCGGCCGGCGCGGCGTGCCTGGTGGACGGCTCCCAGGCCGTGCCCCAGATGCCGGTCGACCTGCACGAGGTGGGCGCCGACTTCTACGTCTGGACCGCCCACAAGGCGCTGGGGCCGACCGGCCTGGGCCTGCTGCACGGCCGGCGCGAGCTGCTGGAGGCCATGCCGCCGTTCTTCGGGGGGGGCCACATGATCAGCCAGGTCGGCCTGGACTCCTCCACCTACGCCGAGCTGCCCGGCAAGTTCGAGGCCGGCACCTCCGCCATCACCGAGGTCGTCGGCCTGGGCGCGGCGGTCGACTACCTGTCGGCGATCGGCATGGAGGCGGTGCGCGCGCACGAGAGCGACCTCACCGCCTACGCGCTGGAGCGCCTGCCCGAGCTGGAGGGCCTGCGCGTCTTCGGCCCCACCGACGCGGAGTCGCGCGGCGGGGTGATCTCCTTCGAGCTGGAGGGCATCCACCCCCACGACCTGGCCGAGATCTGCGACAGAAGCGGCGTCTGCATCCGTGCCGGCCACCACTGCGCCCAGCCGCTGATGCGCGAGCTGGGCGTGTCGGCCACCGCCCGCGCGAGCTTCCACGTGTACAACGACCGCGAGGATGTCGACCGGTTGGTCGACTCGCTCGGCGACGCGCGAAAGGTGTTCGGCCTCTGATGGACTCCCTGTACCGCGACTACATCCTCGATCACTACAAGAACCCGCGCAACTTCGGGACGCTCGAGCCCCACGACCTCGAGCACCACGACCACAACCCGCTGTGCGGCGACGAGCTCGGCGTGCACCTGGTCACCGACGAGCAGGGCACGATCACCGACCTGCGCTTCCACGGCCAGGGCTGCGCGATCTCGCAGGCGTCGGCCTCGATCGCCTCGGAGGAGCTGATCGGCATGAAGGCCGACGCCGTGGCCCGGCTGGGCGCCGACTGGGTGTTCGACCTGCTGGGGATCCAGATCTCCCCCACCCGGCGCAAGTGCGCGCTGCTCAGCCTGAAGGTCATGCGCGGCGCCGCCACCGGCGACGCCTCCTGGCCCGAGTAGCTTCGCTCAAGGTCCTGCGGATCTTCCGATAGAGGAAGTTGTGTCGGCTACCGCGCTTGCGCGCATCCTGGACGAGGGGCTGATCGGGCCCGTGTTCCAGCCGCTGGTGGATCTGTACTCCGGCGAGACCCTCGGCTACGAGGCGCTCGCCCGCGGGCCCGAGGGCCCGCTGCAGCGGCCCGACCTGCTGTTCGC
>JBBJOH010000205.1:0-3377 GCA_037720995.1 Thermoleophilaceae bacterium | reverse complement strand
GCATCTGTCACCCTTGTCGATCGCATGGCCCGAGCCACCAAAGAGAAACCGCGCGCCCGCAAGCCCGGGTTCAAGGAAGCGCGGCGTTTCTCCAAGCTTCCGCGCGAGGAGATCGACAAGATCGACTACAAGAACGTCGCTCTGCTCCAGCGCTTCATCACCGAGCGCGGCAAGATCCGTTCACGCCGCGTGACGGGCCTGTCCCGCCGCGACCAGTCGCTGATGGCCAGGGCGGTCAAGCGCTCACGCGAGGTCGGCCTGCTGCCCTACGTGGACGCGACCAAGGGCCTCGAGCGAAGCGGTGGCCGCGGTGGTCGCGGCCGCGACCGCGACTAAGCGCCGCCCGATCCCGTAGCCACCAGCGTCACCACACCGAGCCGCGCCGGTCAGCCTGCGCATGTGGGTCGGCGCGCACATGCGTGAAGCATCACGCCACGGCGACAGTGCACGATCGTGACCGTAGTGCAAACGAGAATCATTCTCGCTAAGCTCACCGCTTCGTGGCCCGCAGCCTCTCCATCATCGCGGTCGCCCTTGTCGTGACCCTCGCGGGCTGTGGCAGCCGGGGCGACGAAGGTGCCGGTGGCCGCAGGATCGTCGTGGCCACGACCACGCAGGTCGGAGACCTGGCGCGCGAGGTGGGGGGCCCGCGCGTCGACGTCCGCCAGATCCTGCAGCCCAACTCCGACCCCCACGACTACGAGCCTCGCCCCAGCGATGCCCGCGACGCCGAGCAGGCCTCGGTCGTGCTGCGCTCAGGTGGCGAGGTGGACGACTGGCTGTCCGGGCTTCTGGACGCGGGCGGGTCGAACGCCGAGGCGGTGGACCTGAGCGGATCGGTCCGGGCACAGGGTGACGACCCCCACTGGTGGCAGGACCCACGCAACGCCCGGCGAGCCGCGGCCGCGATCCGCGACGCGCTGGTCGAGGCCGACCCCGGGGGGCGCCGGGGCTATGAGAAGCGGACCGCGTCCTACATGCGCCGCCTGGAGAAGCTCGACCGGTCGGTGGCCTCGTGCATCGCCCGGATCCCGCCGGACCAGCGCAAGCTCGTGACCTCCCACGACGCGCTTGGCTACTACACGAGCCGCTACGGGCTGGAGCTGGTGGGGGCCGTGATCCCGTCGCAGTCCTCACAGGCCCAGCCCTCGTCGAAGGACATCCGCTCGCTGGTGGACCAGATCCGTACCCAGAAGGTCAGGGCGATCTTTCCCGAGAGCTCGCTGAACCCGAAGCTCGAACGGGCGGTCTCGCGCGAATCGGGGGCGGCGGTGGGCGGGGCGCTGTGGGCAGACACGCTGGGGCCGCGGGGCTCGAGCGGAGCCACCTACATAGAGTCGATCCAGAGCAACACGCGCGCGATCGCGGCGGGGGTGACGGCGGGGCGGGTGCGCTGTCGCCCGGTCAGCTGAGAGCGGCGACTAGGCCCCGGTGCAGGCGGGGCACTCGCCGTGCAGCGTCACGTCGTGCGCGGCGACGTTGAAGTCGGCGCGCTCGGACAGGCGGTGAATCGACTTCTCCAGCGCTTCGTCCTCGAAGGGCTCGACCTTGCCGCAGGAGTCGCAGACGATGTGGTGGTGATGGTGGCCGCTCGGGGACGCCGGCTCGTAGCGGGCGGAGCCCTCACCGAGCTCGAAGCGCTTGACCAGCCCCAGCCGGTCGAGCAGCTCCAGCGCCCGGTAGATGCTGGCCAGGCCCACTCCGCTGTCGCGCTCGCGCAACAGGTCTGCGATCTCGCGGGCGTTGACCGAGCAGCCCAGGTCGGCGATCGCGTCGATCACCTCCCCGCGCGGCCCGCTGGCGCGGTGGCCGGCCTGGGCCAACGTGCGCAGGGTGTGCTCAGTCCACTCAGAGGTGACAGTGCTCACCGAGTTGACGATAGCGGTGGCCCCGGCCTCCCCGGGCTGCGGGGGCATCAGCCCGGGGCAGGGATGCCCCGGGCTGCGAAGGCGTTACTCGCCGGCGGCTTTGAAGCGCTCGGCGACCTTGCTCCAGTCGACGACGTTCCACCACGCGTCGATGTAGTCGGGGCGCTTGTTCTGGTACTTGAGGTAGTAGGCGTGCTCCCACACATCTACGCCCAGCAGCGGCGTCTTGCCGTCGGTGATGGGGTTGTCCTGGTTGGGCGTTCCGACCACGGCGAGGCCGGCGCCGTCGTGTACCAGCCAGGCCCATCCGGAGCCGAACTGACCCACGCCGGTGTCCTTGACCTTGGTCTTGAAGTCGTCGAACGAGCCGAAGGCGGAGTCGATCGCGTCGGCCAGCGCGCCCTCGGGCTCACCGCCGCCGTCGGGCGACATGGACTCCCAGAACAGGTTGTGGTTGATGTGACCGCCGCCGTTGTTGCGCACGGGTCCGCGCTTGTCGTCGGGGAGGCTCGACAGGTTGGCCACGACATCCTCGATGGAGCGGTCGGCCCACTCGGTGCCCTCCAGCGCCGCGTTGGCCTTGTCCACGTAGGCCTGGTGGTGCTTGTCGTGGTGCACCTTCATCGTGGCCTCGTCGATGTGGGGCTCCAGCGCGTCGTACGCGTAGGGCAGGTCAGGTACCTCGTAAGCCATGTGTGTCTTCCTTTCGGGTCGTCTTCGGCGAGTCTATGCCCGGTGCTCCGGTGGGGCGGATGAAGGCCTCAGATGCTCGGGGCCGGGTCTGGGATCGGAGCGGGGCCGGGCACGTCGGGGGCCGGGGCGGGAACCGGGTCCGGTGGCGGCTCCGGCGGCGTGGGGTCGGGCGGCTGTCCTGGTTGTGGGGGGCCGGGTGGTGCGGGGCCGGGCTCTGGGCCCGGGGGTCCTGGCGTCTCGAGTCCCATGGGTGGGGGCTACCCGGCGGGCGCCTCGGCTACGCGTTCCATCCGGCTGATGGGGCCTCGGCGGGCAGCGCCGTAGCGCGACCGCGTGCGAGTCAGGACGAGGGCTTCGCTTGCTGCTGGGCGTCGACAAGGGCTTGAAAGCGCTCCTCGACTCCCGCCCGGATAACGGGCGCAAGGTCGATGTCCAGGAAGGTCGCGAGACGCCGGCCGAGGACGTTTACTTCGTTCTCGTCGAGGTACCCGACTGGCTTCGTTGTGACGATGGCGGACTTGTGGACTCGCACGAGCGAGTTCATGTCGATGGCGTTCTCCTGGGCGAGCCCGTACTTGCTCTTGTTCAGCGTCAGGTAGAACAGCGCTGGCCGTTCGCCGTCACGGACGGCCTGCTGCTCTTGTTCGCTCAGCTTCGTGAAGCGGGCGAGCTTGAGCGCAGCGTACTCGGGCAGCGCCCCGCGGGGGCGGTCCTGCAGCAACACGGCCGGGCGTATCTTCGCGTCGACGGGAAAGGCCGGAATGTCAGGAAGTTCACCCTTCCTGATGGCGAAAGCGACTTCCCGCGAGGTCTTGT
>JBBJOH010000009.1:0-12671 GCA_037720995.1 Thermoleophilaceae bacterium | reverse complement strand
GCCACGTCGCGCAGCACCGAGGTCTCGCGGTCCACCTGCAGGCCGGTGCGCGCGATCTCGCGGCGCATCCCGCCGACCTGGAGGCAGAGCAGCACCACTACGCCCGCCACGGCCACGCGGCGCGCGTTGTGACCGCCGCGGCCGACTCGCTGCACCAGCCACGGCGCGGTGGCCATCAGCAGCAGCGGGGCGGTGAAGGCCAGGACCTTGAAGTCGAAGTACTCGCCGTAGCGGCGCAGACGGAAGTAGGCCCCGAGCGCGAGCCCGCCGCCGATCGCGGCCCCCAGCCCCGCCCGCGCCGTGGGCGAGACCCGGCGCAGGCCGAGGAAGGCGATCACGATCAGCGCCGCGCCCGCCACGTAGCCCGTGATCCCCGGCGGGCCGAGGTAGAAGCCCGGGTCGCGGAAGTGCACCAGGTCGCCCCGCCACGGCTTGAGGCTGTCGCCCGTGAGCAGCAGGCCGGCGGCGCTGCCGGCCTTCTCGATCACCCCGAGCGCCACGACGAGCACCGCCGGCACGGCCAGCACCCCCAACGGCACCCACAGCAGCAGCGAGCGCCGTCCCCGGGGCAGATCCAGTCCACGGATCCAGCCGCCGCCCAGGCCGCGCCGGCGCAGCGACACCGCGCCGCCCGCAAGGGCCAGCAGCGGGAAGATCACCATCAGCGGGTAGGCGGACAGGCCGAGCGCCAGGAACAGGAAGGCCAGCAGGGCGTCGCGGCGGTTGGGCGCTTCGAGGAAGCGCAGGCCGAAGAGGAGCATGAACGGCAGCGCCATCGTTCCCCACAGCTGGTTGAAGTAGGGGTGAAGCGCCAGGTGGGCGACTATGCGGTCAAGCGCCACCAAGGCCATGGCCAGGAGCGCTGCGGCCGGGCTCGCGCCCAGGCCGTAGCGCGCCAGCGCGAAGAAGCCCAGCGCGGCCATCGCTGCGATCACCGCGGCGAAGCCCGAGTAGGCCGCGACCGGCTCCAGCCCCGAGAGCGTGGAGCCGCCGGCCAGCGCGTAGTAGATCGGGTACTTCGACCTCCACACCAGCGGCATCCGGTCCACGGGCAGCGCCGGGTCGATCGCCCGGGGGCCATTGTGCTGCAGGAACTCGGCGGCGCCGACGCTGAGCATGCCGTCGGGGTTGGCCCCCGGCACAGAGCCGTACCCGGCCCGGAAGACGGGGATGAGGCAGAAGGCCATCAGGAGCACGGCCACGTAGGCGGGCCAGCGCAGCGCCAGCCAGCGGCCCCCGGCCGCGGCCACCGCGCCCGGGTCCGCCCTTGCCGGACCGAGCCTGACGCGGACGACAATCCCCGCGAGGAGTCCGGCGACGAGCACGGCCGTCAGGGACGCGGCGTGCCCCAGCCCGGCGAAGCCGAGCACCGACAGGACGAGGCCCGCCACCGCGGCTCCGACCGCCGGCACGAACAGAGCGAAGTGGGGCCACAGCGCTCTGGCCAGCAGCAGCCGGGTCGGGGCGTAGCCGGCCACGGCGAGCAGTGCCGCCGCCCCCCCGACGCCGCGCGCGGCGTCGGGCACGCCGCCGAAGCCCTTGACGCCCGCGTAGGCGGCGATGGCCAATGCGGCGAGGGCAAGTGCCGCCGCGCCGATCGCCGGCGCCCGCTGCCAGCCGCCGGACGCGAACAGCGCATCGGCCGGCCGCCGTCGGGCTTCGCCCGCCGTGGCGGTCCCGCTCATCGTTCGCGCCGCCGCCGCTCCTTGAGCACGCGGTAGAGGAAGGCCGGGTTGCCCAGCAGATAGCGCCGCCACATCCGGCGCGGCTCCACGGCCAGGCGGAAGATCCACTCGAAGCCGTTGTCGGCGATCCAGTGCGGCGCGCGCGGCACCCGCCCGGACACGTAGTCGAACAGCGCGCCGACCGTCCACACCACGGACGCCTCGATGCGGTCGTGGTTTCGCTCCACCCACAGCTCCTGCTGCGGTGTGCCCATGCCCACCAGCAGGATGTCCGGCTGGATCTCGGCCAGGTGCTCGAGCACCCGCTCGGAGTGGGGGGTGTCCAGCCCGAAGTAGCCGTGGTGGGTGCCGCGCACGTCGAGGCCCGGGTACCACCGCTTGAGCGCCGAGGCGGCGTCCGCCGAGGAGCCCGGCTCGGACCCCAGCAGGTACAAAGACAGCCCCGATTCCTGGCACAGGGCGGCCACCGTCCAGATCCAGTCGGCGCCGGTCATGCGGTGGGGAACCGGCAGGCCGACCACGCGGGCGGCCAGCCGCACCCCGTAGCCGTCGCAGTAGACGAGATCGGATCGCTGCAGCACCCGGCGAAGCTCGGGGTTGGAGAAGGACTGGTTGAGCACGTGGGCGTTCACGTAGCTCACGCGATGGCGTTCGCCGTCCTGCGCGAACTCCAGGATCTGGCGCAGCAGGTCGGCCGGGGGCGCGGTCTGCACGTCGATGTCGAACAGCTCGGTTGTGGTGCCGGGCTGCGGCGCGGGGGCGACGCTCATGCGCGGCAGCGTAGTCGCTTCGGAAGGTGGCTCGAGGAGCTAGACATGGGCCACGAACAGGGTTCCGTGAGCCTCGCCGGTCAGGCCCAGATCCTGCACCGCCTCCGCCACGCCGGGGAAGTCGGGGTCCCCATAGTCGTGGAAGGCCACGCAAGCGCCTGGGGACAGCGTGTGGCGCCACGCCTCGAACCCGGCGCGGGTGTGCTCGCGGGCGTGGGCGCCGTCCAGGAACATCAGCTGCACCCCGGCGTGTGGCCCGGTGGAGGGAGGGCCGTCCTCGGCTTGTGCGCGCACCTGCACTATCCGCTCCCGGGCCTCGGCGGAAAGGAGGCGCAGGTAGCGCGAGCGGGTGTGGTGGACCTCGGGATCGAGGGTCACCACGCGCGCGCCGGGAGTGGCCAGCGCCAGGGCGGCCGCCGTCCATCCTGCGGCCGTCCCCGCCTCGACCACCAGCGGGCGCCCTCGGGCCAGGCGCAGCAGGCGCGCCAGCTCGCGGGGGCGGGTGAACACATCGATCGCCCACTGGTCGCGCAGGCGCACGGCCAGTGCGAGCGCTCGCAGCTGGAAGATCGCCACCGGGGGCGGCAGGACAGCGAGCCAGACCAGCTGCCGGCCGACGGCCAGGAGCTGGCCCAGCGGCGGACGCCGCCGCCGCGAGACCCTCATGCCCGAGCGCGAGCGCACGGCGCCACCGTAGTCAGGCGGGGGGCTCGAGGCCGTAGGGGGGCGCCGGCGCGGCGCGCTCGCGACGACGGCGCTGGAGGTCGCGCCGCTTGCCCAGCATGCGCGGCATGACGCGCGCGGCCTCGACGTAGCCGCGCAGCAGGAAGCGCTCGCGCAGCAGCGCATAGCCGAGCGCCAGGACCTCGTAGAGCAGGATCCGCGGCAGGTCGCGCGCCAGCGACTCGAGCGGGTCGTTCTTGGCCATCATCAGGTACCGGTTTCGAAACTGCACCATCCGCTGCCACTCGGGCACCCGTCCGCGCGTGGAGGGGCTGTAGCGGCGGATGTGGTGGGCCACGGCGCTCGGCTCGTACACGCAGCGCCAGCCCAGCAGGCGCACCCGCCAGGCCAGGTCGGCGTCCGAGGCCCAGTCGGCCGGCACCCCGTCGCGCAGCATCACCAGGTCCTCGTCGAACACCTGCCCGTCCACCGCCGCGTCCTGAAGCGCCGCGCGCCGGTACAGCGCCACTGCGCCGTCGGCGCCGAAGGCCTCGGCCACCGTGTCGTAGGCGAGCGCCGGCCGGCCGTGTCCCACCAGCCCGTTCTTGCGCCGGCGGTCCAGCGACATCCCGGCCGTGTCCATCGCGTCCAGGCGCTGCTCTGCGCCCGGGCCCTCGGTGCGGATCAGCTTGGGCGCGACCGAGCCGACCGCCGGGTCGTCGAGGTGCGCTCGCGCCGCGGCCACCAGGCCGGGCGAGAGGAAGCAGTCGGGCTGCACGAACAGCACGGCCTCGGTGTCCACCGACCGCACCGCCATGTTCATCGCCCGCCCGAACGAGTGGCGCTCGTCCAGGCGCACGCAGCGCACGCCGAGCTCCTCCGCGACCGCGGCGGTGGAGTCGTCGGAGGCATTGTCGATCACCACCACCTCCACGTCGTCCTGGGCCAGGGCGGCCGGCAGGGCGTGGCGCAGCAGCTCGCCCTCGTTGGTGGAGATGATCGGCACGCCCACGGTCGACGGGCGGGCGTGGGCGCCGGCCGCGGCCCGGCGCGCCTCGTAGGCCGCGACTATCGCCTCCCCCGCTGCGCGCCTGTGTGCAACGGTGCGCCAGCAGATCTCGGTGTCACCCCACCGCTCGCGCACCGCGTCCATGTCGGGGTTGAGCATGTCGAAGCCCCATTTCTCGCGCCAGTAGGCGTAGTGGTGGGCCAGGCGGTCGGTGTGCTCGCGGGGCGCACGGTCCAGCTCGAGCGCCCGGATGAGGCGGGCCCGGGGGCCCCTGGGCAACGCCACCCGGGCCAGGGCGCGCACTCCCGCCGCGACCCGCCGCCGGATCGAGACGGACTGGCCGGCCGATCTCCGGTGCACGTGGTGGACCACGCGGACCTCGGGGGTGAAGAAGACCTTCAGCCCGTGGCGGCGGATGGCCAGGGTGAGGTCAAGGTCGTCGAACCACACGGGCGCGTACCCCGGGTCATAGCCACCCACCTCGAGCGCGACGTCGCGGCGGTACATCATGCAGCAGCCCATGCCGCCGTCGACCTCAGCGATCCGCTCGCACCGGGCAGACCGGCCTTCCGTCGGTCGCGCCACACGCTGGTGGTAGGTCCTCGCCCCCTGAGGCTCGGTGATCGTGGTGCCGCCGTCGTGGAGCCCGTCGGGGCCGACCACCTCTACGCCGCAGGTGTGGATCTCCCCCGAGTCGAGCACCACCTTCGCGGTCACGGCGCCGATCCGCTCGTCCGACACGAAGAACGACACCATCGCCTCCAGCCAGCCGCGTGTCTCGATCGAGGCGTCGGCGTCGAGCTGCACGACCAGATCGCCGGTCGCCGCCTGAAGCCCGGCGTTCAGCGCCTCGACCACGCCCCCGTGCTCGCGCTCGATCACGCGCATCTCCGCGAAGCGTCCCGAGGCGCGCCAGCGGTGGAGGATCTCCAGGCTCTGATCGGTGGAGCCGTCGTCGACCACCAGCAGCTCGAAGTCGGGGTAGGTGGTGTTCTGGGCCAGGCGCCCCAGCACGTGGTCGAGCAGCGCCCCGTTGTCGCGGTTGGGCATCAGCAGCGACACGCGTGGGGTGGACGGCCCGGGGCTCACGGCGCCCTGTCTAGCGCAGTCGCGCGCGTAGTGTCTGGCCCGTGAGCGCCGTCTGGGCCGTCGTCGTGACCCACAACCGCAGGGAGAAGCTCGCGCAGTGCCTGGCGGCGCTCGATGCCCAGTCCGCCGCGCTCGGGCGCGTGCTGGTGGTCGACAACGCCAGCAACGACGGCACACGCACCATGCTCGGGCGCGAGTGGCCGCAGGTCGAAGTGCTCGCCCTGGCCACCAACGAGGGCGGAGCGGGCGGCTTTCACGAGGGGATGAAGCGGGCGCATGACCAGGGCGCCGAATGGCTGTGGCTGATGGACGACGACACGATCCCCCAAGTCGACACGCTGGAAGAGCTGCTCGCCGCCGCCGACCGCACACCTGAGCCCGGGCCCCCGTCGCTGCTCGCCAGCAAGGTGGTCTGGACCGACGGGCGAATCCACCCGATGAACTTCCCCTTCCCCGAGCGCACGCGGGTCGCGCGGGCCATCGACGGGGCCGAGCGGGGGCTGATGCCGCTTCGATTCGCCACTTTCGTGTCGCTGCTCGTGCACCGGGGTGTGGTGGATCGTCACGGCCTTCCGTTCAAGCACTTCTTCATCTGGAGCGACGACGTCGAGTTCACCAGCCGCGTGCTGCTGAGCGGGGAGCTCGGCTATCTGGTGCCCAGGAGCGTCGCGCTGCACAAGACCGATACGGCCCACGAGCCCACGTCGGCGCCGCCGGGGCGCTTCTACTACCACGTGCGCAACACGCTCTACATGATCCGGGGGCCGGGGCGCGACCGCCGCGACAAGCTCGTTCGCTGCTGGATACTCGTGGCCTCCACGGCCGAGTACCTGGCCGGCAACCCCAGCGCGGCGAGCGCGGCGGCGGTCCTGCGCGGGCTGCGCGACGGGCTGCGCCCGCTTCCGGCTCCCTAAGCCCGGTTGCGAAGGGCGCCGATCGCCTCCTCGCCCAGCCGGAAGGCGAACCAGGGCCTCTCCCGCGGGTCGAGGGCGCTCCCCGCCAGCAGGCGTACCCAGTCCACGAGGCCGACCCGCCGGCGCTGGCGTTCGGCCCGGGGGTCCATGGGATGGCGAACCGCGACGCTCGCCGGCTCGAGGAAGCCCGCTCGGTCGCGCAGCAGTCGCCCCGACCACTCCAGCCCGCCCGCCCGGGGCGGGCCGAGGCGATCAAAGGCCCTCCGGTCCACGAGCAGCGAGCCGCTGCGGGCGGCCCGCAGCGCGAGCAGGTGCCGGTCGAAGGCCGTCACGGCCAGCTCCGGGTCGGACACCGAGGGGATGGGCAGCGAGCCGGGGTCGGGCCGGCCCTCCGGCGTCACCACCTTGCCGGCCATCAGCGCGGGCCGGGCCAGCGATGAGATCCGCTCGACGGCCTCGAGCAGCCGCTCGAGCGCCGTCGGCTCCGGAGCCACCCCGGAGTCGATCAGCCACACCCAGGCGGCCCCGTCGTCGGGCGGCGCCACGCCGGGCGCGGTCGTCCCCCCGCGCGATCGCCGGGCGACCAGGAGGCCGGCGGGCCGGACGGTCTGGCGCTCGAGCGCGGCCAGCGAGTCCGGGACGCGGTCCTGCCGGTCGCGGGCGGCGGCGTCGCCTGCCCCCGCGACGACCACCGCCCGTACGCCGTCGGCGCTCACCGGCCCCCGCCCCGCTCGCGGAGGCTCCGCAGGAAGGCCCCCGGGCGCAGCGGGCGCTCATTGGGAAGCGAACGGCCCAGCTCGTGGACCACGAGCTCCAACGGCTCGAACAGGGCCCAGAGCGCCTCGTCGCGGCTGCGCGATCGCGTGGCGCCGGCCAGCCGCCGCGCCGCGGTGCGCAACCCCCACCAGACGAGCCCCACAAGACGGCGCGGCGGCGAGGCGCCGGGATACTCGCGCTCGAGCCAGGCCCCGCCCGCGCCGTGGCAGAGCTTCTGCACCACGAAGCCGTACGCGGTCTGGCGGCTGAGGTGGACCACGGCGGCCTCCTCGCGGCGCTCCATCTTCCAGCCGGCCTCGCGCAGGCGAAAGCTCAGGTCGGCGTCCTCGGCCGCCCGGATGTGCTCGCGAAAGCCGCCAACCCCCTCGAAGGCCGCCCGCCGGATGGCGGCGTTCGCCGTCTTGGGAAAGCCCCATCTCCCGGCGCGCAGGGTGTCGTCCTGGCTCATGAAGCCGCGAATGTGGGTGTAGCGCGCCGCCGCCGGTGCATCGGGCGGCACCGGTTGGTCCTCGATCCCTCCGGCCAGCAGGCCGGTGTCCTCGGCCGGCGGTGGGTCGAAGCAGCGGTCGAGCAGGTCGGGCGGCGCGAGCACGTCGGCGTCCACGAACAGCAGCCAGTCGGCGTGCCCCAGCGCCGCGCCGCGATTGCGTGCATAGCCCGGGGTCGCCTGCCCGGCAGCGTGAAGCACGGGCACGGGGCCGGCCTTCCGCGCCGGTGGATCGCCGGGTGTGTTGTCCACCACCACCACGCTGTCCCCCTCGCGCAGGCGCAGGGCGCCCAGGCGCTCTCGCAGCTTCTCGAGCGCTCCGGCGCTGCCTCGGAAGGGGACCACCACATTCACCGAGGGCCTCTGGCCGGGCATCGCGGCAACCGTACCTCCCACGGTGGCTCGGTCAGCGCCCGCTCGTGGGCAAACCGGACCCCGCGACACGCTCATACGCATCCCACGTCAGTTCGGCGGTGCGACGCCACGAGTAGCGCCTGGCGTGATCGAGGCCGGCGCCCCGCAGTCGAGCCCGCAACTCCGGGTCGTCGCAGACCGACTGGGCCGCCCGCATCAGCGCCGACAGGTCACCGTCGGAGACGGTGACCGCACCGGGGCCGGCCACCTCGGGCACCGCTCCGGTGTCGAAGGCGACGACGGGGGTGCCGGTGGAGATGGCTTCGAGCGCCGGCAGGCCGAAGCCCTCGTAGCGGCTGGCCGTCACGAAGCAGGAGGCGCCGCTGAACAGCGCCGGCAGGTCGGAGTCGGGGACAAAGCCGGGAAGGACGACGGGCGCTCCCAGCTCCCCCGCCAGGCGCGTCAGGTCCTCTCCCTCCGGGCCGATTCCGCCGGCCAGCACCAGCGTCTCGGGACGCTCGTGCGCGCGCTGCCACGCGGCGAACCCCTCGATCAGCCCGCGCAGGTTCTTGCGCCAGTCGTGGTTGGCCAGGCCGCCCACGTAGAGCAGGTAGGGGCCTTCGAAGCCCAGCAGCGGGCGCGCGGGCCGCGGGTCGACCGGCGTGAACGCCTCGTCCACCGCCAGAGGCACGGTCACGATCCGCTGCGCCGGGACTCCGAGGTGGGTGGCGATGTCGCCTCGCGCCGCATCTGTAGGAGCCAGCAGCAGCCGTGCCCGCCGGGCCGCGAGGTAGAGCATCCGGTGCAGGACGCCGGTGCGCAGGTAGTGCTCGGGCCACATCAGCGGCGCCACGTCGTGTACCGACATGACCGTCGGCACCCCCGGCAGGACCGCGGCCCGGTAGATCGACAGGGCGTGGCTCACCGTGGCGCCGCAGCGGCGCAGGTCCAGCGGCAGGAGCAGCTGCTCGGGGAGGTCGGCCAGGCGGTTGGGCACAGGCGGGCGACGCACTCGCCGCACCGCCGGCCCCCCGGCCGGCTCCAGCCCGAACGTGCCCGCGGCCGGACTGCGCGAGCGGAGGCTGATCAGCTCCCCGCCGCGCTCCTCGGCGACGGCGGCCAGCGGCCCCAGCAGGCCCTGCGCGTAGCGGCCGATTCCCTGCGCACGCAGGTAGGCGATGTCCAGCGGCCTGGCGTCGACTGCGACCTTCAGGTGCTCTGGCGGTCGCGTCGCCACTAGCCGCGCAGCGCCGGGAGCACCTCGCCCTCCGCCGCGTCGAGGGCCTGGCGCATGCAGTCGTCCATGTCGATGTAGAGGTAGTTGGCCAGACGCCCCGCGAACACCACGCGCTCGCCTCCGATCTCCTCGCGCAGGAGCTCCTGGTAGCGGTCGTTGAGCGTCCTGTTGCGCTCGGTCTCGATCGGGTAGTAGCGCGTGGGCGCGTTGGCGAACTCGAAGCCCAGCACGGTTCCCTCGCACTGCTGGCCGGATGCGTGCTTGGTCTCGTGGATGCGGATGAAGGGGTACTCGAGGGCGGGGTAGTTCACCACCATCGCCCCCTGCGCGTACTGGACGTGGGGAATGTGCACCGAGGACACGTGGATGCCCCGCCACTCGAGCGCGCCGAAGCGCTCGGCGCAGAACACGTCCAGCGGGCAGGTGAGCACCACGGCGTCGACCTGCTCGGCGCGGACGTGGCCCTCCAGGCTCTCCAGCGTGGCCTCCACGCCGCAGCGGACGGACACCAGCTCGCCGGCCAGCAGCCCGTCGATCAGGTCGGTGTAGCCGTTGGGCCCGGCGGGCCAGCCCTGGTAGGGATCGGGAAACAGGTATGGGTCGTTGTCCCAGCGCACCGACACCCGGCGCGGCGCCCACCGGGCCGAGAGCTCGCGCGCGGGGCGCCCCCACTGCTTCTCGGTGTAGGGCCGGATATAGCGCTCGTAGAGGATCGGCCCCATCAGGTCCAGGCACCACTCCTCGAAGTTGGCCGCCTCGGCGCGGCCGGCCGCGTCCAGCCCCCTGCGCTCGGCCAGCTCGCGGTGGATCTGCTCGCTGTCGGACTGCACGTCGATGTCGGAGAGCAGGATCGGCCAGTTGAGGATGCGGCCCTCGACCATGATGTCCACGCGGTGGCGGTAGTCGTGAAACGGCGTCATCGCCTTCGCCAGCTCCCACACCTCCTCGTCCTCGGTGTGGAAGATGTGCGAGCCGTGGGGCTCGTAGAGGATGCCCTCCATGTGCTCGGACCTGATCAGCCCGCCCGGCACCGCAGCGCGCTCGAGCAGCACGCTCTCGACCCCCTCCCGGGCCAGCCGGTGGGCAAGCGTGCAGCCCGTCAGGCCGGCGCCGACTATCAGGATGCGGGGCATCGCGGCAAACCGTATACACCGGCAAGACCGTGAGCGGCTACGACGACGAGATCTGGAGGGGCGTCCCAGAGGACCCGGGCCCGCCGCCCGAGCACCTGGCGGAGTTCGTGCGCTCGCTCGGCGTGCACGACCGTGCGCTGGACCTCGGCTGCGGCGACGGTCGCCTGTCCGCCGAGCTGCTCTGCGAGCGGCTGGTGGGGGCCGATGTGGCCCAGGTGGCCCTGGACCGAGCAGTGGGGCGCCTGCCCGGTGCAGAGCTGGTGCGCGTACAGGTCGACTCGCCCCTCCCCTTCGAGGACAACGCCTTCGACTTGATCCTGTGCGCCGAGACCATCGAGCACGTGCGCGACCTCCAGCTGCTGCTGTCCGAGGCCAGGCGGGTGCTGGTCCCCGGGGGCACGCTCGCCGTGACCACCCCTGCCCACGGCCGGCTCACCGGCCTCGCCATCGCCGCCCGGGGGTTCGAGCGCCGCTTCGATCCCCTGACGCCCCACCTGCGCTTCTTCACCCGGCGCTCGCTGGGGACCTTGCTCGACGAGATGGGCTTCGAGGTGGTGTCCCTGATCACGCGGGCCGGCACGCTGCTGGCCGTGGCGACCCGCTAGAAACCCGGGCCGATGCGGATCGTCGTGACAGGGGCCGCCGGCTTCATCGGCTCCCACCTCAGCGAGCGGCTGCTGGCGGCCGATCACGCCGTCACGGGAATCGACTGCTTCTCCCGGCTCTACCCCCGCGCGCTGAAGGAGGCGAACGTGGCCGAGCTGCGCTCCGTCCGCGGCTTTCGGCTCCTGGAGGCCACGGCGGCCACGCCGGAGGGACTCGCCGCGGCCTTTCGCGGCGCGGATGCGGTGTGCCATCTGGCCGGGCGGCCCGGGGTCCGGGGCGGCGCGCCGCACGGATTCGAGACGGCGAACGTGCGGACCACCGAGGCGGTGCTGAGGGCGGCGGGCGCCGCCGGCCTGCGGCGGGTGGTGCTGGCCTCCTCCTCGTCGGTGTACGGACCCGCGGACGCGCCCGTGGCCGAGGAGGCGCCGCTTCGCCCGCTGTCGCACTACGCGCGCTCCAAGCTGCGTGCCGAAAGGCTGGCGGCGCGCCTGGCCGAGCGGCTCGGGATCGAGCTGGTGGTGCTGCGCTACTTCACCGTCTACGGGCCGCGACAGCGCCCGGACATGGCGTTTGCCCGCTACACGGCGGCGGCCCTCCAAGCCCGGGAGATGCCGCTGCTGGGCGACGGGCGCCAGCGCCGCGACTTCACCTACGTCGGCGACGCCTGTGACGCGACCCTGTCGGCCCTTCAGCACGGAAGGCCGGGGGCGACCTACAACGTCTCCGGCGGCCGGCCGGTCGTCCTCGCCGAGGCCTTCGCCCTCCTCGGCGATGCGCTGGGCCGGCGCCCGCAGCTGACCCCCGCCGGTGCCGACTCCCGCGAGCCGCGCCATACGGCAGCCGACCTGACGCTGGCCCGGACCGAGTTGGGCTATGAGCCGGCGGTCTCCCTGGCCGACGGGTTGGCGCTGCAGGCCGATTACGCCCGCGTCGCCCGGCGCGCAGCGATCTAGCCCGGAGCCGTGAGGGTCCTGATCGACACGTCGTATGCGGCCCGGGCACCGTCGGGCACCGGCGTGTACATCGAGCGGTTGGTGGGCGCTCTGGCCGGAGTGGACGGAGTCGAGGTGGTGCCCGCGCGCCGCCGGCGGCGCCCGCGCCCCGGCGCCGGCAACCCCTTGCGCAGTGCCGTGAACGCGCTGCTCGACCTGGGCTGGCTGCACGTCGGCCTGCCCCGCGCCGCGCGGGCGGCGCGGGCGGACGTGGTCCACCATCCGCTGCCCGCGCACAGCCGCCGGATCCCGGCCCCCCAGGTGGCCACCGTGCACGACGTGGCCTTTGCCCGCATGGGCGCCTCCTACGACCCGCTGTGGCGGTCGGTGGCCGGACGCTCCTACCGCGCCGCGGCGCGACGCTGCTCGGCGCTGGTCTGCGTGTCCGAGGCCACGGCGCGGGACGCGATCGAGCTGCTGGGGGCGGATCGCTCTCGCGTGGTGGTGGCCCACCACGGTCCCGGCCAGATCGGCGAGGACGCCGAGCGGTCCACCGTGCCCGCCGACGGCCATCTCCTGTTCGTGGGCGACGCCGAGCCGCGCAAGAACCTGACAGGACTCCTGGCTGCCTACGCGGGGTATCGCGCCGCCGCTGTGAAGCCGGCGCCGCTGGTGCTGGCCGGGGCCTCCGCCGCCGCGGCCGGGGCGCCCGGGGTCACCGGGCGGCCCCGCCCGGAGGCCGGCGAGCTGGCGGCGCTCATGCGGGGCGCTCGCGCCCTGGTGCACCCGTCGCTGCACGAGGGCTTCGGGCTGACGCTGCTCGAGGCGATGGCGCTCGGCGTGCCGGTGGTGGCCGTGGCCAGCCCGGGGGCGCGCGAGGTGTGCGGCGAGGCCGCGCTGCTGGTGGCGCCCGACCGGCTGTCGGAGGCGATAGCCCGCGTGGCCGAGGACGGCGAGCTGCGGGCGCGGCTGGCGGGCCGGGGCGCCGAGCGGGCCGGTCGCTTCTCGTGGCGGG
>JBBJOH010000204.1:0-3394 GCA_037720995.1 Thermoleophilaceae bacterium | reverse complement strand
TCTGTAGACTGGTCCGCTGCCATGGCCGTCCCCAAGCAACGACAGTCCCACTCGCGCACCAACAAGCGTCGCTCCCAGCACAAGATCTCGGCTCCGAGCATCGCCACGTGCCCGCGTTGCGGCGCGCCCCGCCTCCCGCACCGCGTGTGCGGGGAGTGCGGCACCTACGCGGGCCGGGAGATCTTCCGGCCGGCAACCGGCACCGACGACGAGTAGCCCGCCCAAGGGCTGTGCGCTTCGGTGATCGCTCTCGACGCGAACGGTGCCGACGCCGGCCCTGCGGCGGTCGCCGAGGGCGCCCGCCTGTCGGGGGAGCGCGTGCTCCTGTTCGGCCCCGCCGCCCAGATGGAGGCGGGTGAGGGGGTAGAGATCGTCGACGCACCCGGTACGCCTGCGGGCGCGGAGCCGGTGCGAGCCGTGCGCCAGAACCCGGATGCCTCCATCGTGCAGGCCGCGAAAGCCGTGGCCGACGGCCGCGCCGAGGCGCTGGTCTCCGCCGGCAGCACGGGCCCGACGCTGGCCGCCGCGACCCTGTCGATCAAGCGCCTCAAGGGCGTGCACCGACCGGCGCTGGCCGGGCTGGTTCCCACCCCGGCCAAGCCGGTGCTGCTTCTGGACTGCGGGGCCAACGTGGAGGTGCGGCCCGAGCACCTGGTGCAGTTCGCCTACATGGGCGCCGCGTTCATGGAGGCCGTCGTCGGCGTCAGCCGACCGAGCGTGGGGCTCCTCTCGGTGGGAGCGGAGAACGGCAAGGGCACCCCCCAGGTGCTCGAAGCTCGGGAGCGGCTGGCGGACGGCCCGCTGAACTTCGTCGGCAACCTCGAGGGCTTCGACCTCCCCGGCGCCTCCGCCGACGTGGTGGTGGCCGACGGCTTCACCGGCAACATCGCCCTCAAGGTCCTGGAAGGCACCTCGCGGGTGGTGCGCGACGCGATCCGTGGTGCGGTCACTTCGGGACCCGTCTCCAGCGTGGGCGGGCTGCTGATCCGGGGGGCGGTCGGCCGGCTGCGCGACTCCATCGACCCCGAGGCGGTGGGCGGCGCGATCCTGCTGGGGTTGCGCAAGCCAGTGGTGGTGGGACACGGCTCGTTCGGACCGCGGGGGATCGCCAGCGCGGTCGGCCTCGCCCGCCGGGCGGTCGACGAGGACATGGTCGATAGGACCTCGGCCGCGCTCGCCGCCGGAGGCGCCATGCGGTCCGCACCCGCTGGTAGCTTCGCGACCGTGACGCCGGAGACCCCCGAAGAGCCGGGCTGAGCGGAGCCTGCCGTGAACCGCGACGAGGTCATGAGCCGGATCCGGGAGCACCTGGCGGCCGAGCTGGAGGTCGATGCCTCCGTCATCTCGGACGCCACCCGCTTCCGGGAGGACCTCGAGACCGACTCGCTGGACCTGATCGAGCTGACCGTGGAGCTCGAGGACACCTACGGCATCCGCATCCCCGATGAGCGGGCGGCCAAGATCCTCACGGTGGGCCAGGCCGCCGACTACGTGGCTGCGCATGCCGAGGATCCCGAAAGCTGACACGGGCGAGAGCCTTGGCGACCTGCTGGCGAAGCTTCCCGACGGCCTCGCGCGTCAGGCCTTCACCCACGCGTCATGGGTGGAGCACCGCGCGGAGTCCTACGAGCGCCTGGCCTTTCTCGGGGACGTCGTCTTGAGCCTGGCGGTCTCCACGCACCTGTTCCCGCGCTTCGAGCGCTACGGCGCCGGACGCCTGACCAAGGTCCGCGCCCAGGCGGTCAGCGGCGCCGCGTGCGCCGAGGTGGCGGTGAAGCTGGGTGTACCCGGGCGGTTGCGGGCCCAGGCCCCCGATGGCGGCGAGGGCCCCAGCTTCGAGATGCTCGCGGGAAGCGAGCGCGTGATGGCGTCGATCTGCGAAGCGGTGATCGGCGCGGCCTACCTGGCCTTTGGGATCGAGCGCGTGGCGCCGGCCGTGGTGGCTGCCTTCGAGCAAGCGGTCGAGGGGGCGCTGGAGCATCCTCTGGACTACAAGTCGGTCCTCCAGGAGCGCCTGGCCCGGCGCGCGGAGCTGGTGGCCTACCGGATCGTGGCCGAGCAGGGACCGGCACACGACCGCCGCTTCGAGGCCGTGGCCGAGTCGGGCGGCCGTGAGCTGGGCCGGGGGCAGGGGCGCACGAAGAAGGACGCCGAGCAGGGGGCCGCCATGCAGGCGTTGGGGGCGGAGGGGGACTGATGCACCTGCGCTCGATCTCCATGAAGGGCTTCAAGTCCTTCCCCCACCGCACCAAGCTCGACTTCTCGCCGGGGGTCGGCGTGGTCGTGGGTCCCAACGGCTCGGGAAAGTCGAACATCACCGACGCCGTGCTGTGGGCGCTGGGCGAGCAGAGCCCGCTGGCCGTGCGCGGCCAGTCGATGAAGGACGTGATCTTCGCCGGCGGTCACGGGGTCAAGGGCTCGAGCTCGGCCGAGGTTGAGGTGGTGATCGACAACCAGGGAAGCGTCGCGAATGCGGCCGAGGGCGGGGTGGAGGCCGGCTTCTCCGAGATCTCGATCGTGCGCAAGCTCGATCGCGACGGCGACGGCGAGTACCGACTCAACGGTGCGCGCTGCCGGCTGGCCGACGTGATCGAGGTGCTCTCCGACACCGGCCTGGGCAAGGAGATGCACTCCGTGGTCTCCCAGGGGCGGGTGGAGGCGATCGTGCTCTCCAAGCCCCGCGACCGGCGGCTGCTGATCGAAGAGGCCGCGGGCCTGGGCAAGCACAGAAAGCGCCGCCGCCGCGCCCAGCTCAAGCTCGAGCGCACCGAGGAGAACCTGTCCCGGGCGCTCGACGTGGAGCGCGAGGCCCGCTCCCGGCTACGTCCGCTCAAGCGCCAGGCCGAGGCCGCCCAGCTGCACGAGCGCCTCCAGCGCCAGAGCGACGAGGCTCGCTACGAGCTTTCCCGTGACACGGTCCGTGAGGTGCGGGCGGCGCTGGCCGAGGCGGAGGACCAGGCCTCCGAGGCGCGCCGGGCTCGGGCGCAGGCCGAGGCAGCCCTGCAGGAGGTCGCGAGGCGCCGCCAGGCCGCCGAGTCCGCGCTGAGCGAGATGTCGCGCCGGCGCGAGGAGTTACAGGGCCGGACCTTCGCCGCCCGCTCCGCACACGATCGGATCGGGATCCGCACCGAGCGCGCACGCGACCAGGCGTCCGCCGCCGCCGAGGGGGCCGAGCGCCGTCGCGCACAGCTGCGCCTCCTGGAGCGTGAGCTGGCCGAGGACCGCGACCCCGGCGCCGAGGCCGCTCAGCGCCTCGCCGAGCTCGAGGCCGAGCTGGCCGCCCTGGAGGGTGCCCGTGAGGAACGGGTGCGCGACGAGCTGGCCGAGCTCGACGCCGAGCGGCTGCGGGCCGAGGCCCGGCGGGCCGAGCTCGAAGAGGCCGCCGAAGGGGCGC
>JBBJOH010000008.1:0-12769 GCA_037720995.1 Thermoleophilaceae bacterium | reverse complement strand
GGGTCCACGGGGGGCGAAGCCCCC
Organism: Thermoleophilaceae bacterium; assembly: GCA_037720995.1. Classification (GTDB taxonomy): domain Bacteria; phylum Actinomycetota; class Thermoleophilia; order Solirubrobacterales; family Thermoleophilaceae; genus JAAYBF01. Next base: position 12,745 of record JBBJOH010000008.1, on the reverse strand, counting down.
CCGCTGTTGTCCGGGGGGTCCACGGGGGGCGGAGCCCCCCGGGTGAAGAGGAAGTTGCGCAGTATGCCCATCCCCTCCCCCGTGAGCACCGACTCCGGGTGGAACTGCACGCCCTCGGCGGGCAGGTTGCGGTGGCGCAGGGCCATGACCGTGTCGCCGTAGGCCGCCGACCGCTCCAGCCCCTCGGGCAGGTCGGGGTCCACCACCAGCGAGTGGTAGCGCCCCACCGTCATCGGTGCAGACAACCCGCGAAAGATCGTCTGCCCATCGTGCTCGATGACCGCCGTCTTTCCGTGCACGGGCTCGCCTCGCACCACCGTGCCGCCGAAGGCGGCGGCCAGCGCCTGGTGTCCCAGACACACCCCCAGCACCGGCACGCCCTCCTCTGCGAAGCGGCGGATGGCCGCGGTCGAGACACCCGCCTCGGCCGGTGTGCACGGGCCCGGAGAGACGATCACCCGGTCGTGGCCCCGGCCCAGGAGCTCGTCGACGCTGGCCGCGTCGTTTCGGACCACCTCGACTCGCCCCCCGAGCTCCCCGACGTACTGGACGAGGTTGTAGGTGAAGGAGTCGTAGTTGTCGATGATCAGGACGTTCACGTCCAATCCGCCTGGTTGCCGGCCAGCTCTACCGCCTCGAACACGGCGCCCGCCTTGGCCTCGGACTCGCGGCGTTCGTAGTCCGGCTCGGAGTCGGCCACCACGCCGCCGCCGGCCTGTGTGTGCACCCAGCCGTCCTTGACCAGCGCCGAGCGGATGTAGATGCAGGTGTCCAGCTCGCCGGAGTAGGACACATAGCCCACGGAGCCTCCGTAGGGGCCGCGCTTGACCGGCTCGAGCTCGTCGATGATCTGCATGGCGCGGATCTTGGGAGCGCCGGACAGGGTGCCGGCCGGCAACGACGCGCGCAGGGCGTCGATCGGGGCCACGCCGTCGCTAAGCGTGCCCGAGACCCCCGAGACGATGTGCAGGACGTGGGAGTAGGTCTCCACCACCATCAGCTCGTCGACCGTCACCGAGCCGTACTCGCAGACCCGGCCGAGGTCGTTGCGGGCCAGGTCCACCAGCATCACGTGCTCGGCGCGCTCCTTCTCGTCGGCCAGCAGCTCCTCGGCCCGCCGGGCGTCCTCGGCGCCCGACGTCCCGCGCGGGCGGGTTCCGGCGATAGGCCGCTGGAAGGCGGTGCGCCCTTCCACCTTGACCAGCGACTCGGGTGAGGCGCCGGCGATCTCGAAGTCACCGAAGTCGAGAAAGTACATGTAGGGGCTGGGGTTGACCGCCCGAAGCCCCCGGTAGATGGAGAACGCCTCGGATGCCGCGGGCGCGCTCCAGCGCTGGCTGGGCACCACCTGGTAGGCGTCGCCCGCGTGGATGTACTCGACGCAACGGCGCACGGAGTCCTCGAAGCCCTCCGGGCCGACGTTGGACGCGAAGGGCATGGGCCCCGCCTGCCCCCCGGCGCCGGGCTGGGGAGCGGTCGAGGCCAGGCGCTCGCGCACCTCGGCGATCGACGACACGGCGGCGGCGTAGGCGGCGTCCACGTCGCCATCCACGAACACGTTGGCCAGGATCGTGGCCTCGTGGCGCAGGTGGTCGAAGGCCACCATCACGTCGGAGATCATCAACGCCATGTCGGGCATGTCCAGCGGGTCGGGGTTTGGCGCCCCCACGGCGGGCTCGGCGGTGCGCACGAGGTCGTAGCCGAACAGCCCGACCGCGCCCCCCGCGAAGGGCGGCAGTCCCGAGAGCGGCGCGCGGCGATAGCGCTCCAGCTCCTCGGTGACCACGGCGTAGGGGTCGGCACAGGCGCGTGGCTCACCGCCCACGGTGAGCGCTCCGTCGTCGATCCGGATGGTCGTGCGGGGGCGATAGCCCAGAAACGACCAGCGCCCGAAGCGCGTGCCCTGCTCGGCCGACTCGAGCAGGAACGACGGTCCCTCCCCGCGCAGCTTGAGGTAGGCCGACACCGGGGTCTCGGTGTCGGCGATGAAGGTGTGGTGCAGCGGCACCAGCGTGTGGTCGCGGGCCAGCGCGCGCGTCTCCTCCAGGCTCGGCGCGATGGCCAGGCCGGCCTGTTCAGCGCCGCCGCGCATTGAGCTCCTCCAAGGCGCCAGTCAGTCCCAGGTCGCGTGCGGCCAGGAGCACGGTCAGGTGGTAGAGCACGTCGGCGGTCTCCTCCAAGACGCGCTGGTCGGATTCCTCACGCGCGGCCCGGGTCACCTCCTCGGCCTCCTCGCGCACCTTCTCGCCGATCGCCCCCGGGTCGGCCAGCAGACCGGCGGTGTAGCTCGAGCCGGGGTCGCCGGCCCGCTTGCGCTCGGCGATCGTGCGCTCGAGCGCGGCCAGCGCTTCGCCGGGCTGGGGCTCGGTGTCCCCACCGAAGAAGCAGGTGCGCTCACCGGTGTGACAGGCCGGGCCCGACGCTTCGACCAGCGCCACCAGGGCGTCCGAGTCGCAGTCGTAGCGCAGCGCCCGCAGGCGCATGGTGTTCCCCGAGGTCTCCCCTTTGCGCCACAGCTCGCTGCGTGAGCGGCTCCAGAAGTGCATCTCCGCGGTCTCCCGTGTGCGCTGCAGCGCCTCCTCGTTCATGTAGGCGAGGGTCAGCACCTCTCCGGTGGAGGCGTCCTGCATCACACACGGCACGAGGCCGTCGGGACCGAAGTCGATCTTCTCCACAGGCCGATTATGGACGGCGGGCTCCCGCACCGATCACCGCGGGAGTCGGGGAATGCCCTGAAGAGTGCTCCCTGTCGCCCTGAAGGGCATTCCCCGACTCCCGCCCCGGCGGCTCATTCGATGCCCAGGCGGTCCAGCAACGCGTCGTCCCCGCGCCAGCCCTTGCGCACACGCACCCGCAGGTCGAGATGCACGCGAGAGCCGGTGGCCGCCTCTATCTCCCGCCGCGCAGCGGTTCCTATCTCCTTGATCATCCTGCCTCGCGCGCCGATCAGAATGCCCTTCTGGGAGTCGCCCTCGGCCCACAGACAGGCCTGAACGAGCAACAGCCCATCTTCGCGCTCGGCCACCTCCAGGACTTCGGCCTCCACGGCGTGGGGCAGCTCCTCGCGGGTGCGGCGCAGCACCTGCTCGCGCACCAGCTCCGCCAGCAGCACGTTCTCGTCCTGGTCGGACAGCGCCTCGCGGGGGTACAGGAACGGTCCCTGTGGCAGCAGAGCGACCAGGTGATCGACCAGCGGCTCGATGCCGGTGCCCTTGCGGGCGCTGATCGGGAACACGTCGCCGGGGACGTCGAGGTCGGCCGCCGCCTTGAGCGCCTGGGCGGTCTGCGTGGGCGAGAGCCGATCGATCTTGTTCACCGCGGTGACGGCCGGGGTGCTCGAGCCGCGCAGGGCGCGGGCGATGTAGCGGTCGCCCGCCCCCACGTCCTGATCGCCGTTGACCAGGAAGATCACCGCGTCGGCGTCGCCCAGGGCCTGCTCGACGCGTCGCTGCATGCGGTCGGTCATGGCGTCGCGGGGGCGTTGTACGCCGGGAAGGTCGACCAGCACAAGCTGCCACTCCTCGGTCGTCGCGATGCCCCGCACCTCGCGTCGGGTGGTCTGCGGCTTCTCGGAGACGATCGCCACCTTCTCGCCCACGATCCGGTTGACCAGCGTGGACTTGCCGGCGTTGGGCCGCCCGGCGAGCGCCACGAAGCCCGAACGGGTCACCGGCTCTCCTGCTGCGGTGCTCCCCCGCCTGTCCTACCGAAGGTAGGGATCGACGATCGGGCTCCGCTCCTCGCCAGCCCCGCCATCACGCTGTCCTGGAGGACCAGCATCTCGCCCGCGTCGGTCTCGTGGTCGTAGCCGCACAGGTGCAGCACGCCGTGCACCACGGCCTCCTGCAGGTCCTGGGTGTGCTCGGGGCATATGACGACGTCGCCAAGCTCGCGGGGACCGGCGACCGGCCCCGTCTCATCCACCGGGAAAGAGAGCACGTCGGTGGGCCGGTCAAGCCCGCGGTGCTCGCGGTTGAGCCCCGTGATGCGGTCGGCGTCCACCAGCGCCACCGCCAAATGGCCCTCGGCCATCCCCACCGCCGCCAGCGCGGCCTCGGCGGCCGCCCGCAGCGTGGCCGTCTCGCCGCCGATCACCTCTAACTCGATCAAGCCTTCTTGCGAGCGCTGTGCAGCTCGGGCGCCTGCTGCTCGGCGTAGTCGTTGTATGCGGCAACGATCCGCTGCACGAGCTTGTGACGGACCACGTCCTCGCCACCGAAGCGCACGAACTCGATGCCCTCGACCTCGGAGAGGATGTCGCCGATCACCAGCAGGCCGGAGCGCTGCTCGCGCGGCAGGTCGACCTGGGTCACGTCGCCGGTGACCACCATCTTGGAGTTGAAGCCCAGGCGCGTGAGCACCATCTTCATCTGCTCCGGGGTGGTGTTCTGGGCCTCGTCGACGATGATGAACGCGTCATTGATCGTCCTCCCCCGCATGAAGGCCAGCGGCGCCACCTCGATCACCCCGCGCTCCAGGTGCCCGTTCACCTTCTCGGGCTCGAGCATGTCGTAGAGCGCGTCGAACAGCGGGCGCAGGTAGGGGTCGACCTTGGCCATCAGGTCGCCGGGCAGGAAGCCAAGCCGCTCCCCGGCCTCGACTGCGGGGCGGGTCAGCACGATCCGGTTGACCTCGCGCCGCTGCAGCGCGGCCACGGCCATGGCCACGGCCAAAAAGGACTTGCCGGTGCCCGCCGGGCCGATCCCGACGGTGACCGTGTGGTGCCGGATGGCGTCCACGTAGCGCTTCTGCGTCACGGTCTTGGGCGCCACCTTGAGCCCGCGGTGGCGCCAGATCACGTCCTCGAGGATGCGGCTGGGGCTCTCCTCGCGCTCGAGCGCCGAGCCGATCGCCTCGATCGTGCCCGGGACCACGTCGTGCCCCTGGCCGACCAGGTCGGTCAGCTCGCGGACCACGGCCCTGCCGACCTCCACGTCCTCCTCGTCGCCGTCGAGGGTGAGCAGGTTGCCGCGCAGGAACACCTCGCAGTCCAGGCGCTCCTCGAGGGTGCGCATGATCATGTCGTTGGCCCCGGCCAAGTCGGCGGCGACCTCGTTGGAGAGCTCGATCTGCTCGCGCACTAGGGCTGCAACAGCTCCTTGGCCGCGGCGCTCACGCGCCGCCCGTCGGCCCGACCCTGAACCTTGGGCATGACGATGCTCATCACCCGGCCCATGTCCTTGGGCGAGGTGGCGCCGGTCTCGGCCACCGCGTCGCCCACGACGGCGTTCAGCTCCTCGTCCGACACCTGCTCGGGCAGGTAGGCCTCGATCATCTCGACCTCGCGCTCGGCCGCGCCGGCCAGCTCGTCCCGGCCCCCTTCACGGAAGGCCAGCGCCGACTCCTGGCGGCGCTTGCGCTCGCGCTGGAGCACCGCCACCTCGTCGGCGTTGCCTTCCTTCGCCGCCTTCTGCAGCTCGGACAGGACCACGCGCAGGGCGCTCGCGCGCTCGCGCTCGCCCGCCTTGAGCGCGGAGTTGGCATCGGACTGCAGCTGATCTGTGACGGCCATTAGGGTCTCATTGTAGGCCGCATGTCCGCCTACAAAGTCGCCACCTTCGACTGCTATGGAACCCTCGTGGACTGGGAGGGAGGCGCCGCCGCGTTCCTCTACGACCTGGCGCGGCGCAGCGGCGAGGTGCGCCCGGAGTCCGGCGCCGAGCTGCGCCGGCGCTGGGAGGAGATCCAGTTCGAGTGCATCCAGGAGGACTACCGGTCCTACGCGCACGTGCTGCGCGACAGCCTGCGCGCCTGGGTCGCCGAGCGCGGCTACCGCTGGAACACCAGGGACGGGCGGGCCTTCGAGAAGTCGATGCAGTGCTGGCAGCCCTTCCCCGACACGGTTGGGGCGCTGAGGCGGGTCAGGGACGCGGGCCTGGCGCTGGGGATCATCTCCAACTCCGATCACGCGATCATGGACCACACGCTGCGCCAGCTCGCCCCGCTGGAGTTCGACCACGTGGTGCTGGCCGAGGACGTGCGCAGCTACAAGCCCGGGCGCATGCCCTTCACGCGCCTGCTCGACGAGGCCGGCGCGGCGCCGGAGGAGGTCCTGCACGTGGCCTTCGGCTTTGAGTACGACATCCGCCCGGCCCGCGAGCTGGGCATGGGCACCGTCTGGATCAACCGCCGCCGCGAGCCGGCGCCCGACCCCGAGGAGCCACCGGACCACGAGTGGCACGACCTGTGGGGCCTGGCGGAGCTCGTCGAGCGCGGGTAGCGGACCGCCGTGGACGACGGACACCTGCTGCTCGTAGCCGGGGCGCTGCTGGCTTCGGGCGTTGCCGCCTCGCTGATGGCCGGACGCCTGCGGGTGCCGGGCCTGATCGTGGTGCTTGGCCTCGCCATGGCGATCGGCTCGGATGGCCTGGGCCTGATCGACTTCGGCGGCGGCGCCCAGGACGTGGAGCTGGCCCGAACGGTGGGGGTCATCGCCCTGGCCTTCATCCTCTTCGAGGGCGGCCTGGCCGCCGGGTGGGCCGAGATCCGGCCGGTGTTGCGCACCAGCATCGCCCTGGCGGTGCTCGCGACGATCGCCCAAGCGGTCATCGTGGGCCTCGCGGCCGGGTGGGCGCTCGACCTGAGCACCACCGAGGGGCTGCTGCTGGGGTCGATCGTGGCCGCCACCGACAGCGCCGCCATCTTCTCCGTCCTGCGCGGCTCGAGCCTGGAGAAGCGCCTGGCCCGCATCCTGGAGGGCGAGTCGGGCCTGAGCGACCCGGTCGCCGTCGTTCTGGTGCTCGGCTTCATCCGCTTCGTCCAGGAGCCCGACTACACGCTTCTGGACATGCTGGGCCTCGCGGCGTCGGAGCTGGCCATAGGCGTCGTGGTGGGTCTGGCGGTGGGCCGGCTGAGCGTTCTGGCCTTCCAGAGCACCCGCCTGGGCGCTCCCGGGCTCTACCCCGTGGGCTCGATCGCCTTTGCCGCGCTGGGCTTCGGGATCGCCGACGTGCTGCACGGGTCGGGCTTCATGTCGGTCTACCTGGTCGGGCTGGCGCTGGGCAGCGCGCCCATCCCCGGCAAGCGCACCATCAACGAGTTCCACGACGGGCTGGCCTGGATCAGCCAGATCGCGATGTTCATGACGCTGGGCCTGCTGGTCAGCCCATCGCAGTTCGGCGACGTGATCGGCGAGTCGCTGCTGGTGACGGCGGTGCTCATGTTCGTGGCCCGGCCGCTGGCTGTCTATGTGTTCACGCTGGGCAGCGGTCTGAACATCCGCGAGTCGACGCTGGTGGGCTGGGCCGGCCTGCGCGGCGCCGTGCCGATCGTGCTGGCCACCTTCCCGGTGATCGAGGGCGTGGACGAGGGTGGCGTGTTCTTCAACATCGTCTTCTTCGTGGTGCTGGCCTCCACCCTGGTCCAGGGCGTGACGCTCGATCCGCTGGCCAAGGCGCTGGGCGTGACCGGCACCGAGCCGGCGGTCCCCCGCCCGCTGCACGAGGTGGGCACCATCCGCAGCCTGGGGGCCGAGGTCCTGGACTACCCCGTGGGCGAGGCCGACGCGATAGCGGGCGTGCGCGTGAACCAGCTCGAGCTGCCGCGCGAGGCCCTGGTGAGCGTGATCGTGCGCGACGACGAGGCGCTGCTGCCGAGGGGGTCGACCGAGGTGCAGGGTGGGGACCACCTGCACATCCTGGTCCGCGAGCCGGCGAGGGCGGGTGTGGAGCAGCTGTTCGAGCGGTGGCGGTCGGGGCCGATGGGCGAGCCGGAGCTGATGCCCCGCGCCGGCTCGGGGCGGTCCCCGATCTTCACCGTCAAGCCCTGGGCGGACGCCATGGGCGACCCGGGCCGACCGGAGAACGTAGACGGCTTCGCGGTGCTGCGGGTGCTGCGGACCCGCCGTGAGCAGGCCGGCGCGCTGGTGCTGCTCGACGACGGGCGCCTGGCCGTGACGGGCGCCGGCGTGGTGGCCCTCGGCGGTCCTCGCCAGCTGTTCCGGTACTGCCGGGACCGCATCCAGCGGGCCGAGGACGCCGAAGCCAAGGCGTGGTGGCAGGAGGTGGCCGGCGTGGTGAGCCAGTCGGCGGCGCGGTGATACTTCCGACAAAACCGGCATCCATGCCGGTTTTGTAAACGGCTTCTCTCACCGGCAGGTCGAAGCTAGGCCGCTGCTCTTCCCACCGGCGGATCTGAGCTAGGCCTGCAGAAGCAGCGCCGACCATCCTCTGTCGCTCAACCGGCGTTTCTCGGTCATGGGCGCGAAGGCCGTCGCCACCTCGTCCGCCTCCTCCTCCAGCAGCCCAGAGGCGATCAGCGCGTGCGGACGGCGGGCGCCCATCAGCTCGGCCACCCGCAGCAGCAGCGGCCGCATCAGGTTGGCAAGCAACAGGTCCGCGTCGGGTGCCGCCTCCTCGCGCAGGTTCGCGCGGCCGACGTGCACGAGCTTCACGCCGTTGACCGTTGCGTTCGCCTCAGTGGCCTCGGTCGCCAAACGGTCGGCGTCAAGGGCAGTGACCGGTTCGAAGCCCAGCTTGGCCGCCGCGATCGACAGCACCCCGGAGCCGCAGCCCAGATCCAGCACCGAGCCGCCGTTGTCGGCAACGTCCAGCAGCAGCTCGAGGCACAGGCGCGTGGTGGGGTGCGAGCCCGTACCAAACGCGCGGCCGGGATCCACCACCAGATCGAGCACGCCGGGGCGGGTGCTGGGCTGCTCCCATGGCGGCCGCACGTAGATGCGCTCGCCCACCAGCACGGGCCGGTGGAACTGTTTCCAGCGCTCCCCCCAGTCGTCGGCTACCTGGGCCCCGCTGACGAGGACGCGCACGCCGGCCACCTCGGCCTCGCCCTCCTCCAGCTCAGGCAGCTCGCCTGGCGCTCCGTAGACGGCGAACTCGGTCCAGCCGTCACCGTCCACCTGCTCGATGCCCGAGGGCGCAAGTTCGAGCAGGGCTCCCAGCACGAGCTCGGCCTCGTCTACTGGGGCGCGCACGGCCAGGCGGATCAACGGCCCGGAGCCGCGACCGACAGGCCCTCGGCGGAGAGCGCTGCGCCAAGGTCCGTGTCGTAGACGTAGGCCGCGTCGATGTCCTCTCCCACGCTGAGTGCGGTGGCGGCGTGAATCGCGTCCAGCGCTCGCAGCGGAGTGGCGAAGGCCATCCCGGCACGCTCCTGGATCGCCCGGGTGCACTCGACCAGGTCGACGTTCGACAGCGCGGCGTCAGCCTGCTCGAGCAGACCGGGGTCGACGCGGCGCGCAGCGCACCGCAACTCAACCGCCACCAACTCGCTGGAGAGCCATACCGGCGCCGTCCTAAGCGCCGCCGTCAACGCGGCGGTCTCGGGCTCCGGCTTGAACAGCTTGACCAGAGCAGAGGCGTCGAGGTACGAAGCCCTCAAGGGTCCTTGCCTTCGCCGCGCACCCAGCGCAGGGCGTCGGAGGCGGGACTGGGGTCCTCCGGGTCGATGTCTCCCTCGGGCACGCGGTAGCTGCGGGGATCGGCCGCTGCCGGGCGCAGCTTGTACTTCTCTCGCAGCTCGTGGCGATACCGGACTACGGGGTCGTCGTGCTCCCCCACCACCCGCTCGGCCCCGCGCAGCGCGAGCGCGCGCACGTGAGCGGCCGCCGAGCGCGTCTCGGAGGGATCGAGCAGCGCTCGCGTCCGGGCGAGCGCCTCCTCGAGCTCGGGGTCGCGGGCAACGCCCAGTCGCGGATGCTTGCTGGCCACCAAGCAGAGTGTAGCACTGTGGTGCTACACCTGGGTGCCGGCCGGCACCTCAGCGCAGCGCCCGGCGGACCTTGCTGAACAGCGACTCCGAGGTGGCTTCGCGGAGGTTCTCCTCGGTCACGCTGTCTCCCAGCTCGGCCAGCAGCTCACGCTGGCGGTCGGTGAGGTTGCGCGGGATCACCACGTTGAGCACCACCTGCTGGTCGCCGCTGCGACCGCGACCGCGCCCCACGTCGGGCATCCCGCGCCCGCGCAGGGTCACCACCGTGCCCGGCTGGGTACCGGCCTCCACCTCGACCTTCTCCTCGCCCTCGAGCGTGGCCACCGTCACAGTGGTGCCAAGCGCCGCGGCCGGGGCCGGCACGTCGACCACCGAGACCAGGTCGTTGCCGTCGCGCAGGAAGCGCTCGTCCTCGGTCACGGACACCGTCACGTACAGGTCGCCGGCCGGGCCGCCGCGATCGCCGGCGTGACCGTGTCCGGTCAGCCGCACGCGCTGGCCGTCGGCGATGCCCGCGGGCAGGTCCACCGCGAGGGTGCGCCGCGAGGCCTTTCGGCCGGCGCCCGAGCACTCGCGGCAGGGTGTCTGGGCGAGCTTGCCCTCGCCCCCGCAGACGTCGCAGGCCTGGGCGCGCACCAGCTGGCCGAACGCGGTGTTGCTGATCGCGCGCAGCTGGCCCGCGCCGCCGCAGCGCTCGCAGGTCTCGATCGGCGTGCCCGGCTCGGCCCGGTTGCCGTGGCAGTGCTCGCAGGTGTCCACCCCGTCGTAGGCCACCTCGACCTCGGTCCCGCGCGCGGCCTCTTCCAGCGAGATCTCGACCTCGACGCCCACGTCGCCGCCCTGCATGGCCCGGGGGCCGCTGCCCCCGCCCCCGAAGGGGTCGCCGCCGAAGAAGGCGTCGAATATGTCGGCGAAGGAGCCGAAGCCTTGAGTTTGAGAGGCGTAGCCGCTGGAGGCGACCCCGTCCCAGCCATGGCGGTCATAGACGACCTTGCGCTCGGGATCGGACAGCACCTCATACGCCTCGGCCGCCTCCTTGAACTTGGCCTCGGCCTCGGGGTCGTGGCTGTTCACGTCGGGGTGGAGCTCTCGCGCCAGCACGCGGAAGGCCTTCTTGACCGTCCGCTCGTCGGCTTCGCGCTGCACTCCCAGGATCTCGTAGGCGTCGCGTCTCATTCGTCGTACACCTCCGCCACGAAGCGCGACAGCTCGGCCGCGGCCTGGCGGACGGCGATGATGGCCCTGGGGTAGTCCATGCTCACGGGCCCCAGCACGCTGACCGACCCCAGGTTGCGCCGGGCGACGCCGTAGTTGGCCACGACCATGCTCAGCGAACGCAGCTCGGGCGCCGGGTTCTCGCCGCCGATGCGCAGATAGACGTTCGACTCGGTCAGCGAGGCCCGCAGGACCGAGAGCAGGGCCACCCGCCGCTCGAGCACCTCCATCAGGTCCGAGAGCTGGGGCAGCTCCTGGAAGCGCTGCTCGCTGAACAGCCGCGCGGCGCCCTCCACGAACAGGTTGTCCTGGGCCGTCTCCTCCAGCTCGGTGAAGGCGGGCGCCAGCGTGCGCAGGAAGGCCTTCTCGCGCAGGTCCAGTCCCGCCGCCACCAGCTTGGACTGCAGCATCCGGGCGCCCACGTCCATCCCGCCCAGGACCTCGTTGAGGTAGGACCCCGCCCAGGTCGCCAGGCCCGGGTCCACCGGCGCGTCGTAGGAGACGACCCGCTTGGTCACACCCCCGGTGGAGGTGATCGCCACCACCATCGCCACCTGCGGCTGCAGGAGCAGCACCTCGACGCGGTGGATCGTGGCCATCCCGATCGACGGCGCCGACACGATCGCCAGCAGGTCGGTCACCTGCGACAGCTGCTCGGTGGTGGCCCGCATCGCCTCGTCGACCTCCCGGCGCATGGCGCTGAGCTCCACGGGCCGGCGCACGGCCGGCAGGTCGCCGTGCTCGAGCAGCTCGTCCACGTAGAAGCGGTAGCCCGAGTCGGTGGGCACGCGGCCGGCGGAGGTGTGTGGGTGCTCCAGCAGCCCGACTTCCTCGAGGCGGGCCAGCTCGGAGCGCACCGTGGAAGATCCCCACGGGACGTCCTGGCGCTCTGCGATCCACTTGGAGCCCACCGGGGCGTCCAGCTGCTGTTGCCCCTCCACCACCTTGCGGAGGAGGAAGCCCTGGCGATCGGAGATCTGCACGGTGTGCAGATTAGGCGGAGCCCGACGGGAGGGCGGCGAAGCCGCCTCGCACCGCCGTGGCAGCCTAGTCGTCGAGCTTGTCGCCCTCCGGGGCGTTGGCGTGCTCGGCCTCGATGTCCTGGTCTGGGTGGGGCTCGCTCGTCGAACGCGCGCCCGGCGGCACATGGGGCACGTCCTCGCCGGCGTCGACGGGCGCCTTGGGATCGGGGCGCTGGTCGTATGGGTCGGGGTACTCCGTCGGGTCGGGGTCGTCCACGACAGGGTTGTTCAGGGCATGGTGGGGATCGGCGTCCTGCGATCGATCCTCACGCCCGGCCTTCTCTCGCTCGTCATCCATGGTCGGGCGCTACCCGGCTTGGCCGGCGCTACGCGACCTCGCCGGCACTACGCGACGTCGCGCAGCCCGCGGGCCTCGGCCAGCGAGGCCAGCTTGCGCAGCGCGTGCTCCTCGACCTGGCGGGTGCGCTCGCGCGTGAGGCCGAACATGCGGCCGACCTCGTCGAGGGTGCGCGGGTGCTCGCCGAACAGGCCGTGGCGCAGCTCGACCACGCGGCGCTCGCGGTAGGAGAGGTTCTCCAAGGCGTCGGCCAGGCGGCTGCGGGTCATGGAGTCGGCGGCCACGTCGAACGGCGACTCGGCGCGGTCGTCGGGGATCAGGTGGCCCAGCTCCGCGGCGTCGTCCTCGCCCCCGCCCACCGGCTTGTCGAGCGACACAGGCGCGCGCGAGGCGCGCATGAGGAACTCGGCCTCGTCGATGCCGATGTCCACGTTGGCCGCGGCGGCGATCTCCTCGATCGAGGGATTGCCCTCCCCCACGCTCTGCAGCCGGCGCTGGGCGCCGTCGAGCTTCTGGAGGGTCTGGTTGATGTGGATCGGGA
>JBBJOH010000203.1:0-3419 GCA_037720995.1 Thermoleophilaceae bacterium | reverse complement strand
GCCCGGTCGGCGTTGGGGATCAGCACCGCGAACTCGTCGCCACCCAGGCGCGCGAGGACCTCGCGGGGGCCCAGCCGCTCGCTCAACAGCCCCGAGACGCGGGCGATCAGCTGGTCGCCGACGCTGTGGCCGAGGGAGTCGTTGGTGTACTTGAAGTGGTCGAGGTCCAGCGCCACCACCGCGCCGCTGTCTCCCTCGCGACGGGCGCCGGCGAAGGCGGTCGACAGCTCTTCCTCGAAGCGGCGCCGGTTGAACAGGCCCGTGAGCGGGTCGTGGTCGGCGAGGTACTCGAGCTCTCCCTCGTAGCGCTTGCGCTCGGAGAGGTCCTGCACCTGAACTATGCGGTGGGTTGCGTGGCCGTTCTGGTCGCGCACGATCGAGGTCGACTGCAGCACCCAGATCGGCTGCCCCTGCGCGTCGAGAAGGCGCCGTTCGGCCTGGGTCGTGTCTCCCTCCTCGACCTCCGTGGCGGTCGCCCCCCCGTCGTCGGGATGGACCAACCGGGACGGGTCGTGCTCCAGCAGGCGCTGGCGGGAGTAGCCGGTCAGTGCGCACAGCGCGTCGTTGACCTCGAGCAGCCGGGAGCCCTGCGCGTCGGTCAGCGCCATGCCCACCCCCGAATCCTCGAAGGCCCTCTGAAAGCGCTCCTCCGCGGCGTGGCGCGCTCCCTCGGCGGTCTCGCGCTCGGCCAGCCTGCGGTCGCTGAGCTGTTGGGCGTAGCGCTCGCGGCGGCCCAGGCCGACCAGCAGCAGAGCCACGGAGAGCGTGAGCGCCAGGCCGCCGAGGAGAATCGTGACCGGCAACTCCATCGAGGCCTGCACGGGCGTCTTGACGCGGACCGTCCACTTGCGTCCGGCGGCGCGGACTTCGGCCGAGGCCGCGTCTCCAAGCACCCCGGGCGGTCCGTAGATCTTGCGCGGGCCGTCGAATATCTGCAGTGACGCGTCCGGCCCGCGCGACGTCCTCACCGCGTCGCCCAGGCGCGTGGCCTCGAACGAGCTCACCGCCAGTGCCTTGAGCGCGCCGCGACGCTGGGCGACCGTTGCGGTAGGGGCGCCCGGCGAGTAGATCGGGAGGAACAGCAGCAGGCCGCTGCGCCCCGACTCGGACAGCTCCACCGGCCTCGTGGCCTGGGCCGAGCCGCGGTCGCGGGCCGCTCGCAAGGCGGGGCCGCGCACGGGATCGGCGTTCAGGTCGAGTCCGACCGGGAGCTTCTCGGCGTAGCCGGGAACCGGGCTGTAGCGGTAGGAGACCGGGTAGTACTCGGGTCGCTGCCCGGCGCGGGCCAGCACGCCGCCCAGGTCCTCGGCTATCGGCGAGCTCCCGGGCGACTGCTCGAAGGCCCGGCGCAGTGGGGCGGGCACGCGCGTGACCAGGAAGGTGGATGAGAAGGGGGAATTCGCCAGCAGCGTCCGGGCGAACGAGTCGAACTCGTCGCCGGTGACCTTCTGGGAGGCGGCGAACAGGCCCTGGACGGTGCTCAGCGCCTGAAGGCTCAGCGCGAACCGGCTCTGCAGGTCGGCCCCGGCCCGTACGGCCTGCTCGCGCTTCTCCCGGTCGGCGTTGCGGCTCTCCTGCCGTGCGACCACGGCGGCGGTGGCCAGCGTCCCGAGCGCGAGCGCGGCTATGGCGGCAAGGATCAGTCTGCGCCAGACGCGCATGACCACCCCATCGGCCGCGAGCGGCGTTTGCTTGAGTGCGACCTGCAGCCGAAGCCGTCAGGCAGCGGCAAGCTCGCGGACCTTGCGCTGGACATCGCCCGTCTTGACCACGTGCTTGTCCATCCCAAGCTCCTTGGGCTCGAGGCCCAGGGCCAATCCCACCAGCTGGGGCAGATGGAGCACCGGGACGTTCAGGTCCCGTTCGACGAACTTCTGGGCCTCGGGCTGTTGCATGTCCAGGTTGAGGTGGCACAGCGGGCACGGAGTCACCAGGCAGTCGGCGCCGGCGTCGATCGCGTCGGCCAGGTGCCGGCCCGCCTGGCGCAGCGACGTGGTCCGGTTCATGGTGATCAGCGGGAAGCCGCAGCACTTGTGGCTGCCGGCGTAGTCGACGGGCTGCGCGCCCAGGATCTCGATCAGGATGCCCAGGTACTTGTCGCGGTTGGGGTGGTCCCGAAACCCGAGGCGCTCGGTCGGGCGCACGATGTAGCAGCCGTAGAAGGGTGCGACACGCAGCCCTTCGAGGGGGCGGACCACCTTCTCGGCCAGCTTCGCGAGGCCGATCTCCTCCACCAGCAGCCAGAGGAAGTTCTTGTTCCACCACTCCGCGCTCTTCTCGTAGGCCAGCCCCTCGTCGCCGAGGTGGGAGTTGACCTCCCGGCGGTATTCGCCGTCGGCGTCCAGGCGCTGCTGGCACTCCGACTGGGCCCCCTGGCAGGTCGAGCAGATGTTCATCATGCCGGCGGCACCCTCGACGCCCTGGGCGAGGGCGAACGTGCGGGCGTTCAGGGTGTCCACCAGCTCCTGGTTGTGCTCGGCGATCACCCCTGCGCCGCAGCAGTTGGCGCGGTCGAGCTCGACCAGCTCCAGGTCGAGCTTGGGCGCGACCAGCTTCATCGAGCCGTGCAGCTCGGGGGTGAAGCCGCGCGATACGCAGCCGGGCCAGTACGCGAGCTTCATGACTCTTGGCTTCCTTCGGCCATGGCGCCTTCCTCGTCGTCGGCGTTCTCGCCGATGATGTACATGTTGATCTCGAGCCGCTCGTCCTTGGACTCGATCTCCTTGAAGATCTTTCGCACGCTCTTCTGGTCGGGCAGCTTGGGGTGCAGCAGCGCCTTGCGCGGCGACACCTTCCCCGAGGCCAGCCCGCGGGCGGCGGTGGGCAGGCTCTCCACCAGCTGCTTCACGGCGGCGGGCTCGGTCTGGCCCCTGATCAGCGATCCGTCGCCGAACGACCGCGGCAGCAGCTGCGCCTCGTGCAGGGTCCCGTAGCGTTCGATGATGTTCACGAACGCGTGCTCGTGGCCGTAGCCGTTGTTCTTGTCCTTGATGTCGTAGTCGGCGGTGGCCCGGCGGCGCAGCCGCATGATCTGGTCCATCGGCGCGACGTCCTTGGGGCACACCTCTATGCACGCGAAGCAGTGGGTGCAGTCGTAGATGCCGTGGGGGTCCTCGGCCAGGTCGCGCAGGCGCTCCTCGTGCTGGCCGTCCCGGGGGTCGCCCACGAAGCGATAGGCCTTCGCCAGCGCGGCCGGGCCGACGAACTCCGGGTCGACCTCGAGCGCGAGGCAGGCGCTTACGCACACGCCGCACTGGATGCAGGCCATCGACTGGGTCACGTCGATCATGGCCTCGGCGGGCACGATGTACTCGCGCTCGGGGGGGTCGCCCTCGGGCAGCAGCCAGGGCACCACGCGCTGGATCTTCTTCCAGTGCACGGCGTCCATGTCCACGATCAGGTCCTTGAGCACGGGCATG
>JBBJOH010000202.1:0-3424 GCA_037720995.1 Thermoleophilaceae bacterium | reverse complement strand
GCGCACGATCTCGCGCTCGGTGTCGTCGTAGAGCATCTCGCCGTCGCGCTTCTCGGCGCGCAGCACGCCGTAGTCCTCGAGCTCCTTGACCAGCGCGGCGTCGGCGCCCGTCTCCTCCAGGATCTCCTCGAGCCGGTAGAGCGAGCCGCCCGAGCGGATCTCCACGGTGGCCCGGCGCATCCCGCGCGGATCGGGCTTTACGGAGGCGTCCCCATTGGAGGCCTCGTCCTCCAGGCGGCCGGAGGCGAGCTCCTGGCGGATGACGCGCAGGGGCAGGAACTCGTCGCGCTGGAGGCGCAGGATGGTGCGCAGGCGAATCACGTCGGTAGGGGCGAACAGGCGGTAGCCGCCCGGCGTGCGTCGCGGCGAGATCAGCTTCTGATCCTCCAGGTAGCGGATCTTGGAGATCGAGATGTCGGGGAACTCGCGCTCCACCGCCTTGCATACGGCGCCGATCGTCAGCGTCTTGCCCTGGGTGGGCGGCGGCTCGACGTGCCCGCGGGGCGTGCTCATCGCTCGAGGTAGGTCAGCTTGTACTTGCCCACCTGCAGCTCGTCGCCGCTGGAGAGCTTGTGCGACTCGATCCGGTGGCGGTTCACGTACGTCCCGTTCAGCGACCCCAGATCGTCGACGTACAGGCCGTTGCGCCGGCGCACGAGCAGCGCATGGTTGCGCGAGACGGTCACGTCGTCCAGGAAGACCTCGGCGTCGGGGCTGCGCCCAATGGTCATCTTCTCTCCGACCAGAGGGAAGATCTCGCCGGCCCGGCCTCCCCCCGCCCGGATGGCCAGGGTGGCGCCTTCGCCTGACACCCCCTCGATGTCCACGGGCCTCAGGTCCCCGGTCTCGTCCAGCTCGTAGGCCGCGGTCGTGTCCCCCTCTTTACCGGCTGCGGGCTCGGCGAGCAAGGCGCCGCACTTCTGGCAGTAGTTGGCGCCCTCCGCGTTGGCGAACCCGCACTTCGGGCAGTGCATCGGCTACCCGTCCGCCGCAGCGGCTGCCGTTTCACGACAGGACAGGGCTGTCCTGTCGTGCTGCAGGGCATCAGGCATTGCCGGCCTCCGGCGTGCTCTTGCCCGAGAGGATGTCGGTGAGCTGCTGGACGTCGGCGCCGCTGAGGGCCGACTCTCCCTCCTCGTGCTTCTTGCGCAACCGATTGACCAGCTCGGCCCGCAGGATGTCGATCTTTCCGTGCAGGATCCGGCGCTGGTAGGAGACCTCCTGCTCTTCCTCGGTGAACTGCTGTATGAGCTGCTTGAGCTCGACGTCGGAGAGGGCCCCCAGATCAGGGAAGGTGTCCATCGGGCGGCGGTCCTTTCGAAGGGAGAGGCCGAGTATAGACTCAAACGTCAAGCTCAGCTTGAGGCTTTCGTGAAGCGCAGGCCATCCTGCACGTAGATCGCCGTGGCCCACAGAGTGAGGGCCAGGCCCAGGTACAGGGAGGCGTCGGCCACCCAGGTATCGACCAGCAGCGTCAGGAAGATCGCCAACATGATCGGCCACACGGCCCAGCGCCCGACCATGTTGATCTTGAGGTCCATGCCCTTGCGCATGCCGAACTGGCTCAGGATGAGCATGAACAGCTCGCGGCCGGCCAGCACGGCCAGGGCCCAGCGGGGCAGCAGCTCGAAGTTCCAGCACACGACCACCCCGCACAGGACCAGCGCCCGGTCGGTGAGCGGATCCAGCAGCGAGCCCAGCCGGCTGTACTGGCCGGTCAGGCGGGCGGCCAAGCCGTCGAGCTGGTCTCCCCAGGCGATGCCGAAGTAGAGGAGGGCGGCCGAGGTGTCGCGCCCGTCGCCGGAGCCCAGAGCGAGCACCAGGAAGACCGGAAGCAGCGCCAGGCGGACGTAGGAGACCGCGTTGGGAATCGTCCACGGGCGCAGCGGCTCCCCCTTGCGCGTCTCGGGGGGCGGACCGCCGGAGCGGTCCATTCCCGAAAGGCGCCGAAAGCCTCCTAAGGCAGAGCGCGCCACAGCTCCGCCGCCGCGGTGGCGACTCCCCGGATGGCTTGCGACCGATCCGACTTCCCCGTCGGATCGGTCAGGGGCAGCGCGTGCTTGACCCGCCCGCGTCTCACCTGTGCCTCGACCTCGCCGGCCTGCAGCCCCTTTCGTCCGACCGTCAGGCGCAGCGGGCAGCCCAGCAGCTCGGCGTCGGCGAACTTCTCCCCGGGGCTGGCGTCACGGTCGTCGTAGAGCACATCGAGTCCTTCGCGGCACAGGTCCTCGTAGATGCCCTCGGCCACTTCGCGGGCCTCCTCGCCCTCCTTGCCGAGCGTGACCACCTCGATGTCGAACGGGGCCAGTGACCGGGGCCAGGAGATGCCCTGCTCGTCGGCGAACTGCTCCACCGCGGCAGCCACGATCCGGGCCGGGCCGATGCCGTAGGAGCCCATCCAGACCAGCTGCTCGTCGCCGGAGGCGTCCAGGTAGGTGGCGCCAAGCGGCTCGGAGAAGCGGGTGCCCAGCTTGAAGATGTTGCCGACCTCGATCGCGGGCTCGAGCCTGATCGTGGCACCGCCGGGGCAGGTGTCGCCGGCCTCGACGGTGCGGACGTCGGCGAGCTCGCAGGGAAAGTCACGCCCCACCTCGACGCCGCGCAGGTGCCGGTCGGGCTCGTTGGCCCCGGCCACCAGCCCGCCGAGGCCGCGCAGGGCCTCGTCGGCGAGCACCGGTGCCTTGGACCCCACGGGCCCGATGAACCCGGCGGGGGCGCCGAAGCGGTCTCCGACCTCCTGCTCGGTGGCGGCCCGGGCCGGCCTTCCGAGGGCGTTGGCCAGCTTGATCTCGTTCAGGCGGTGGTCGCCGCGCACCACCACCAGCAGCGGCTCGCCCGTGGCCCCTTCGGTGTCGTCGCCGACGATCACCGGCAGCGCCTTGATCAGCGCGCCGGACGGCACGCCAAGTGCGTCGGTCACCTGGGCTACCGTGCTGGCCCCCGGGGTGTCGACCGGCTCCGGGGCCGGCAAGCCCCCGGGCAGCCCTTCGACCCGCTGCGGCGTGGCGCTCGCCACCTCCACGTTGGCCGCGTAGCCCGCGCTGGAGAGCGCCACCTCGTTCTCCCCCGCCCCGCAGGGCGCCATGTACTCGTGGGCGCCGAAGCCGCCCATCATCCCGACGTCGGACTCCACCCGGTACCACTCCAGGCCCGAGCGGTCGAAGATTCTGTCGTAGGCGCCCGCCTGCAGCTCATAGGAGGCGTCCAGGCCCTCGCGATCGCGGTCGAAGGAGTAAGCGTCCTTCATGATGAACTCGCGCGTGCGCAGCACTCCGGCGCGCGGGCGGGGCTCGTCGCGCTCCTTGGTCTGGAAGTGGTAGGCCATCAGGGGCAGATCGCGGTAGGAGCGCACGATGGCGGCGATGTGCTGGGTCAGCGCCTCCTCGTGGGTCATGGCCAGCACCAGCTCGGCCCCACGGCGATC
>JBBJOH010000201.1:0-3430 GCA_037720995.1 Thermoleophilaceae bacterium | reverse complement strand
ATCAGGAGGGCGCGACCACCAGGCGCGCGATCAGCGGCTCACCGCCCGCGTCCTCGGCCGTGTGGCTCTCGATCTCGAAGACGCCTTCTATGTCGGCCTTGAAGCGGAAGTTGGCGGGCTTGCCGGCCCTGGCCTCCTTCTCGATGTCGTAACCGTGCAGGTGGAGCCGATCGCCCTGCTCGTCGGTGAGCACCTGCAGCCGGACGACGTCGCCCTTCCTGACCTCGATGCGCTTGATGCCGCCGACGGGAACACCGCCCTTGAGGGTGATCTCCTGTGGCGGCGCCGGCGCGGAGGGCACCGTGGCCGTGGGCTGCCCGGCGCCCCCGCCGGCCTCGGTCTTGACGGTCTTCGCCGGGTCGTCGGCCTTCTTGCTGCTGTCGCTGGGCCTCAGCGCCACGAACGCGACGGTCACGATGACCACCGCGAGCGCGATCACGCCCGCTCTTGCCTTGTTCGACATGCGGTCCTCCTGTTCGAGTAGCCGCGCCGGTGCATCGGGCGCATCGCCCACCAGTATGCCGGGTGCGCCGATTCCCGTTCACAACCCGGACACTCGCTGGTAACCGACAGATGACGAGACTGCGGGGCTTGGTGCCGAAGATCGACTCACCATGCGCGATCAGCAGGCGGATCTGCACTTCCACGCTCTGCCGGGCCTCGATGACGGCCCGGCCACGCTCGACGAGAGCCTCGAGCTGATCCGAGCGGCCCAGGCGGAAGGCACGACGAGGGTGGTGGCCACCCCCCACGTGCGCTCGGACTTCGTGACCGACGTCTCCGACCTTCACGAGCGCGTGCGCGAGCTTCGCTCCGCGGTAGGCGCCGCCGGGCTCGGGGTGGCGGTGCGCCCCGGCGGCGAGCTGGGCCACGACATGGTCGGCCGGCTGGGCCAGCGCGAGCTCGACTCGATCGCCCAGGGTCCGCCCGGAGCGCGGTGGCTGCTGCTGGAGACGCCGTTCGAAGGCATGGAAGACGACTTCCACGACGCGGCCGCCGAGCTGCGCGACCGCGGCTTCGGGATCGTCGTGGCCCATCCCGAGCGCAGTGCCGACGCGCAACTCGACGGCTCGGCGGGCCTACGGCGCCAGATCGCCGCTGGTGCGGGCGCTCAGGTCAACGCCCAGTCGATCACCGGGGCGCATGGCCCAGCGGCGCGGACCGCCGCGCTGAAGCTGGTAGGTGAGGGCCTGGTGACCATCGTGGGCTCGGACGCCCACGGGCCCACGCGGCCGCCGCTGCTCGCGCAGGCCCGCCGTGAGCGGGCTCAAGCCGGGCTCGGCGGCGCCGGCTGCCGGGCTCTCACCATGACCGGTCCGCTGAGCCTGCTGGCCCGCGGTCTGACACCCGCCCAGCGCGGCAGCCTGCTCGTGGCCTAGCGGCGGGTGCGCGGGGCCGCGGGGGGATCGGCCTCCACAGCCGACCTGACCTACCTGCTCAGGAAGTTTGCGAGCTAAACGCGCGGGCTGCCTCGACAGGCCCGGCGGCCGCCCGCTCGGCGGGCGCGCCTGGCGTCTCGGCGGGAGCCTCTGGTGCCTCGACGGGCCCGCCGCTGCCGTCGCGGCGCTCGGGGTCGAAGCGATACCCCACGCCGAAGTGGGTGTGGATGTAGCGCCAGGCGGGCGACACGCTCTCGAGCTTCTGGCGCACCTTGCGGATGAACACGTCGACCGAGCGGTCACCGTGGGCCATCGTGTAGCCCCACACCCGCTGATAGATCTCCTCGCGCTGAAGGACCCTTCCCTCGGCGTGCGCGAGCAGCGTGAGCACCTCGAACTCGCGCCGGGTGAGGTCGGCGCTGCGGCGGTCGGCAAAGGCCTGGAACTGATCGGCGCGGATCTCCAGGTCGCCTGCCTCCACGGGCCATTCCTCGACTGCGCCGTTGGCCAGCTTGCGCCGGCGTACGACCGCCTCGACGCGGGCCAGCACCTCCTCGGGGTGGCAGGGCTTGCCGACCCAGTCGTCGGCCCCCAGGCGCAGCCCGCGCACGCGCTGGGCCACGGTGGAGCGACCCGTGCATACGACCAGCCCCATGCCGGGGGCCGCAGCGGCCAGGCGCTCCACGAACTCCCAGGCCTCACGTCCGAGCAGGGCGAGGTCCACGACGAGGGCATCGACGCGCATAGCCGCCAGCTCCTCGACGCGGGGGGCGGCCTCGAGGCCGAGATGGGGCCATCCCAGGCCGTCCATCCGGTTCACGAGAACGCGCACGAACCCCGTGTCGGAGTCGAGCACGGCGATCCTGATGGGTCCGTGATCGGTCGGGTTCACGTGGCCCGAGCATACGCCACCTTGACCGAGAGTCGGCCCGTTTACAGCTTTTTCACAAGCCGGTCACGTGCATATAACGGGCTTTCTGCCGCTTCGTGGGACTTTGCACCCATGGAAGCGGCAGCGAATGGCTACCTGAACGCGGGCGAGGTCGAGGTGCGGCCCAGCGAGTACATGGCGACCGCCGGCGGGCATCCACTCAACCTGACGGCCCGCGAGCTCGAGCTGCTCACCGCGCTTGTGGAGCGTCAGGGCCGGATCGTCAGCCGCGAGGAGCTGCACCGGACCGTGTGGGGCGATCCCTACCGCAAGTCCGACCGCTCCGTGGACGTCTACGTGGCCAAGCTGCGCCAGAAGCTGGACGAGGCGTCACCCGAGCGCCGCTTCATCCACACCCACTTCGGCTTTGGCTACCGATTCCAGCCCGAGCCCGCCCGCAGCCACCTATCGCGCCTGTCCTGAAGCCTCCATCGCGGGGGCATCTCTGCCCCGCGATGAAACAACGAAACGCCGCGAGGTCCGGGGCCACAGCGTGGGTGCAGGGAGTCGTTACGGGGGCGGGCATCCATGCCCGCCCCGTCGAGAGCATCTTTCACATCTCTTTCACACGCCGGCGACAAGTCCGCAACAGACTGACACGAGCCCAATGCGAGTCTCGCCCATCGACAAGATGAATCACACCAAGGAGACATCCATGAGGAAGTGGCTCGCGCTTGCCGCGACGGCCGTTATGGCGCTCGGCGTCGCCGCCTGCGGCGGCGATTCGAAGGACAGTGGCGGCGGTGGAGGCGGCAAGGACCTCTCCGGGTCGATAAAGATCGACGGCTCGAGCACGGTCGGGCCGTTCGCCCAGGCCGCGGCCGAGGCCTTCAAGGGCGATAACCCCAACGTCAAGGTGTCCGTGGGCACCTCCGGAACCGGCGGCGGCTTCGAGAAGTTCTGCGCCGGCGAGACCGACATCTCCGACGCCTCGCGGCCGATCAAGGACGACGAGGAGGTCCCGCTCTGCAAGAAGAAGGGGGTCACGTACAAGGAGATCCAGGTGGCCAACGACGGCATCGCCGTGGTGACCAACAAGGACCTGAAGATCGACTGCATGACCACCGACGAGCTCAAGAAGCTCTGGAACCAGGGGTCCAAGGTCAAGGCCTACAACGAG
>JBBJOH010000200.1:0-3438 GCA_037720995.1 Thermoleophilaceae bacterium | reverse complement strand
CCGGGCCGACGTGCCAACGGCGCCAGGCTAGCCGTTAGCCTCCCGGCCCGTGGCCGGTCCGGCGCAGACCGCGGAAGGCCAGACCGTGGTCTGCGCCTGGTGTGAAACCCCGCTGGGGGAGGACCGCACGCGCCTGGGCGGGCGCAGCGTGTGCCCGGTGTGCGGGGTGGCCACGACAGATCCCTGGCCCACCGACGCCGAGCTGGATGCCGCCTACGCGCCCTACCGGCCCGACTCGGGCCGCTTCTCGGGCCCGGGCGACTGGATCCTGAAGGCCACCCGCGGGCGCCTCGCGCGCCGGATCGCCGCAGAGGCCCCGCCCGGCCCGGTGCTCGACGTGGGCGCCGGCGACGGCACGCTGCTGGTCGCGCTCGCGGCCGCCGGGCGCGAAGCGGTGGGCCTGGAGCGCGACGGCGATCGCGCCGGGGAAGCGAGCGATCGTGCCGACGTGCGCACCGAGGACCTGACCGAGCACGAGGGCCGCTACGCCGCCGTGGTCCTGTGGCACTCGCTCGAGCACCTGCCCCGCCCCGGTGCCGCCATCGACCACGCCGCCGGGCTGCTCGTCCCGGGCGGCCTGCTGCTGGTGACCGTGCCCAACGCCGAGAGCCTGCAGGCGCGGGCCTTCGGCGACAGCTGGCTGCACCTGGACCTGCCCCGGCATCTGGTGCACGTGGGCGCCCACCCGCTGCTGGGGCGGATGAAGGAGCTGGGCCTGGAGGTGGAGCGCGTGAGCTACGCCCGCGGCGGCCAGATCCTGTTCGGCTGGCTGCACGGGCTGGTGGGGCGGGTGACCGGCGTGAGCCTGTACGACGCGATCCGTCGGCCCGAGGCGCGGTTCGAGCGGCTCGGCGGGCGCGACCGTGCCGTGGCGCTGGCCGCCGCGGTCGCGCTGCTGCCGCTGGCCGCGGCGGCGTCGGTGGCCGAGATCGCGCTGCGTCGCGGCGGCACGGTGTACGCGGAGGCCCGCCGTGGCTGACCCGCGCGAGGCGAAGGTGTTCGTGGTCATGCCCGCCCGCAACGCCGCGATGACGCTGGAGCGCACCTTTCAGGCCATTCCCACCGACTGGGTCGACGAGGTGATCCTGGTCGACGACCGCTCCACCGACGACACCGTCGAGGTGGCGCGGCGGCTGAACATCCACACGATCTGGCATCCCCACAACGTCGGCTACGGCGGCAATCAGAAGACCTGTTACCTGGAGGCCCTGCAGCGGGGCGCCGACGTGGTGGTGATGCTGCACCCCGACGGCCAGTACGAGCCCAGCCTGATCCCCAAGCTCGTGACCCCGATCATCGAGGGCGAGGCCGACCTGGTGCTGGGGTCGCGGTTCGCGGTGAAGGGGCAGGCCCGCGCCGGCGGAATGCCGCTGTACAAGGTGATCGCCAACCGGGCGCTGACCACGGTCGAGAACCGGATCCTGGGGACCGACCTCAGCGAGATGCACACCGGCTACCGGGCCTACTCGCGCGAGCTGCTGGTCAACGTGCCCTTCCTGCGCAACGCCCTGGACTTCAGCTTCGACTCGGAGATGCTGATGCAGGTGTCGCACTTCGGCTACCGGATCGCCGAGGTGCCCACCAAGTCGCTCTACTTCGACGACGCGTCGTCGATCTCGCTCAAGCCCTCCACGATCTACGGCCTCAAGACGCTGGGCGCCGCGGCGCGCCTGATCCTGCACCGGCGGGGGATCTGGCGGTCGCGAAAGTACATGCGATGACGGTCACCGGGGAGCGGGTGACCACGCCCGAGCGGGGCTTCAACCCCACCTGGCAGCGCCACGTGGCCGCCTACCGGCTGGCCGGGACGATGCTGGGCCCGGGCAACGTGCTCGACCTGGGCTGCGGGGTGGGCCACAGCTACCGGCTGCTGGAGCCGCGGGAGACGGTGGGGGTCGATCTGTCGGCCGAGGCGCTGGGGGGCCAGGGCCGCGAGACGGTGATGGCCGACATGCGGGCGCTGCCCTTCGCCGCCGGCTCGTTCGCCTCGGTGCTGTCCGTGCACTCGCTGGAGCACGTGCCCGACGCCGAGCGGGCGCTGGCCGAAGCGGCGCGCGTGCTGGCCGGGGACGGCAAGGCGGTCTTCGTCACTCCCAACCGCCTCACCTTCGGGCGCGCGGACGAGATCATCGATCCCTACCACTACGTCGAGTACGACCCGCTCCAGCTGGAGGCGGTGTGCGCGCCGTTCTTCGAGGAGGTCCGGGTGGGTGGGATCTTCGGCTCCGAGCGCTACCAGGCGCTGCTCGACGAGCAGCGGGCCAAGCTCGACCGGCTGCTGGCCAAGGACCCGCTGCGGCTGCGCCGGCTGGCGCCCCGCCGGATGCTCCAGCTGCTCTACGACCGGCGTCTGACCGCCGAGCGCAGCCACGTCGACGTCCGCGCCGACGCCATCGCGGTGGAGGACTTCAGCTTCGCGCGCAGCGGTCTCGACGGCTGCCTGGACCTGGTGGCCGAGTGCACCAGCCCCCGGTTGGCCGCTACGAAGCCGGCCAGGTAGGAGTCCAGCTCCCCGGGCTCCACGATCACCCGCTCGCGGGCGGCAAACGACTCTTCCCACCACAGCGTCTGCACCCGCTGCTCGGGCGCCAGGCCGGCGTGGAAGCCCGCCTCGAAGCGGTCACTGGCGCGGCCGTTGAGCACGTGGTGCTTGAAGACGAAGTCGATCGTGTCATTCCCGACGTCGATCAGCCAGTGGTGGTGGCCCCAGCCCGTCCACGGGCCCTGGAAGCCGTAGCTCTGCTCCTCCAGGCGCGAGGGCACCTCGATGTAGCCGGCCCGGGCTACCCGCTGGAGCTCCGAGCAGACCCACACCGGGTCGCGCACGTCCTCCAGCGTGTGAGAGCACACGGCGAAGTCGAACCGGTCGTCGGGGAAGGGCCACGGCTCGCGGGCACAGATGTCCATCCGGTGCCAGGTGGAGGCGTCGAAGCGATCGTCCCCGCTGCCGTCGCGGCCGTACAGGCCGCGGGTCTCATAGGGCATTAGGTCGAGCACCTCGTCGGCGCGGGCGAACGGCCGTCCCCACCCGCCCACGTCGAGCACGCGGTCACCGGGCCCGAGCGCGGCCTCGATCCGGTCGACGCTGGCCCCGAGCACGGACCCGAGGCTAGTACGGTGGGGCGGTGGTGGCCATCGACCTCGACGATGAGAGCCGGTTGGACTATCCAGCCAACCGGCAGGCCTGCAAGGCGATGATGGCCAGCGCCGGCTTCACCAGCGTCGAGCAGCTCGGGCGCTTCTCACTCGAGGCCCGGGCCGAATGGTCGGTCCGCCACGTGGCGGTGCGGGCTCGCCTGTGAGCCCTGCGGTCGCCTCGGCCGCAGAGGCCCGCGAGGCCGTGGCCGCCGCCCCCTTCTGGTACCACACGATCGAGGTCGCGTCCGGCGTCAGCACACCCGGCTGGTTCGACCTGCGACCGATAGTCGACAAGCTTCC